>JBAYWC010000018.1:0-32409 GCA_041674265.1 Terrimicrobiaceae bacterium | reverse complement strand
TCGAGGTTGCAGTGGCGGCGACTTCCATCGCGCGGCGGACGATTGTGGGATCGATATGTCGAGGTCTTGCCATCCAGATTGAGTAGCATGGTTAGTCTCATCTTGAAAGCGAATTAGAATTACCAGACAGGAACTCATCGAAAAAATATTTCGCGCCCCCAAACTTGTTCAACGGATGCAGCATGCAAAATGGCTTGTGCCGTTGCCCGATCTGGGCACCCGAGAAAGTTATTTTTCAAGGGAGGATGGCCGGAACGATGACCAGCAGCTTCCGCCGTTGCTCTGCCCATTTTTTGGAAAGAAGAATCCCGGCCTCAATCGTTTTCCCAAGTCCAACTTCGTCGGCGAGGATCGCGCCTTTCGAGAGCGGCGAGCGGAACGCGAACAACGCGGCGTCGATCTGGTGAGGGTTCAAGTCGACCTGGGCGTCGTCTGCCAATGAAGCCGCGAGTTTCCCAACGCTGTCTGAGGGGCAGCGTTTGGTCAGATCATGGGCAAAATACTTGACAACGGGAAAATGAAGCGGAGCAGAGTGCCTGATGCCACCGCAGGATGGTTAATTGCCTTTTTGCCTTGGGAACTTCAGGATAGGCTTCGGGCATGTCGGAACATCTTCAAAAGACATGTCGTTGCTGAGACGGTTGGGCGCGCTGGCGTTGGTGTTGTTTTGCGTGGTCTCGATCACGTTCGTCCTGATCCGGCTTTCGCCCGGCGGGCCGTTTGACGGCGAGAGGAAAATTCCGCCGGCCATCGAGCAGGAGTTGCTGGCGAAGTACAAACTCGACGGCACGCTCTGGGAGCAATATTCGGGGTATTTGGCGGATCTGATTCGCGGCGACCTGAGGCTCTCGACGAAATACCGCAACCGCTCGGTGAACGAGATCCTGGTCCAGACCCTGCCTGTGACTCTCTGCCTCGGAGGAGTCGCGTTTCTTCTGGCCTCCGTCGGAGGCATCTGGCTCGGAACCCTGGCCGCGATGCACCAGCATACCTGGCGGGACTATGGCGCGATGTTTCTGGCTCTTGCGGCGATCTCGCTGCCGGCCTATATCATCGGGCCCCTGCTCATCCTGGTGTTCGGGCTCGACCTGCGGTGGCTGCCGGTGGGCGGGTGGGGGAGCTGGCGTGATCTGATTCTTCCATCGGTCACACTCGCCGCGCCCGCGCTGGCTGCGATTGCGCGGCTGATGCGCGGGAGCATGGTCGAAACCCTTCAGCAGGATTTTGTGAGGACGGCCCGCGCCAAGGGGCTCCGCGAGTCCGCGGTGGCCTATCGTCATGCCTTGCGGATCGCGGTCCTGCCGGTGGTGTCCTACCTCGGACCGCTCGCGGCTCATCTCCTCACCGGCTCGATCATCGTGGAAACGATTTTCCACATCCCGGGGGCGGGGGGGTTCTTCGTGAATTCTATTCTCAACCGTGACGGCTTCCTGCTCGGCGGGATGGTGATCGTCTATTGCGTGCTCCTGGTGCTTTTCAACCTCGTGGTCGATCTGACATACGGGCTTTTGGATCGGAGGATGCGTGGCTGACCCGCGCGCCATCCGGCGACTGATGCGGAATCCCGCGGCCTGGGTCTCTGCGGCGATCCTGCTTTTCGTCGTGCTGGCCTGTGTGGCCGGGCCACTGTTTCTTCCAGCCTCGCTTGGCGAGCCCGGACCGAACCAGTATGCGCCGCCTTCCTGGGATCATCCGTTCGGCACCGATCTCAACGGACGCGACCAGCTCTTCCGTGTGTTGACCGGTGGCAGGATTTCTTTGTTGGTCGGAACCTGCGGGGCCGTCGTCAGTCTTTTCATAGGAACTGCCTGGGGGCTTGTGGCCGGGTATGCGGGCGGGAAGCTGGATGCCGTGATGATGCGGTTGGTCGATGTCCTCTACTCCGTGCCCCGTTTGATTTTCATCCTGATCGCCATCAACGCCTTCAACGCGCAGTTGCAGAGTTTCGCCGCCGGGCTTGGATGGGAGTGGCTCGTCCAATCTTCGCGGATCGCCATTCTGGTCCTGACGCTGGGGGTGATCGAGTGGTTGACCATGGCGCGAATTGTCCGCGGTCAGGTGCTCTCGCTGAAGTCGCGCCAATTCATCGCCGCGGCCCACGCGCTCGGCCAGTCGCATTCCGCGATCCTCCTGCGGCATCTGCTGCCCAATCTGAGCGGCGTGATCCTGATCTACCTCACGCTGACGATTCCCGCGGTCATCATCGACGAGTCGTTCCTGAGCTTCCTCGGCCTGGGAATCCAGGCCCCCCAGGCCAGCTGGGGCTCGCTCCTCTCCGATGGCGCCGGCGCCATCAATCCCCTGAAAAGCTTCTGGTGGCTGCTCGTCTTTCCGGCCTCGGCCATGTCGGTCACCCTGCTCGCGCTCAATTTTCTCGGAGACGCCATGCGCGATGCGTTCGATCCGCGCGGGTGATCCCGGTTGCAAACGTTGTTTCTTGACGGCTCCTTAGCCCCAATACTGTTCACTTAAGAAAGGAGCGCGGGCATCCTGCCCGCCATCGTCCACGTTCGCGGGCAAGATGCCCGCGCTCCTGTTTTGCGGCAAAGTGAACAGTATTGTCCTTAGCCCGGACAAATCACAGAGGGGTGGTTCAGATTGCGTAACGATATGGTGGCAAAATGGTTAGCTATATGGGATGCCCCTCTGTGATTTATCCGGGTTAGAGCCCGGTCGGATGGTCGATGAATTGCCACGGCAGGGCAAATTTTTCCGAAAGCTCGGCGGCGAGTGCTTTGACCCCGAATGTCTCGGTGGCATAGTGACCGGCATAAAAAAGGTTGATCCCGAGTTCCTCTGCGGCCGTGAAGGACCAGTGCGGTCCCTCGCCGGTGATCAATGTGTCCACCCCCGCCTCTGCGGCCCTGGCCACATCGCCGCCCGCTCCGCCGGTCACGATGCCGATTTTGCGGGCAAGCACCGGGCCGCCCGGAGCCAGGTGGACGTTGCCGCCGACGGCTTTTTCGATCAAATTCCGCAAAACTTCCCGGTTGATTTCCGCCTCGAATCTCCATCCGATCGGCTGTCCGGCCGCAGGAAAAAATGGCGCGCCATTTTCAAACCCAAGTGCCTCTCCCAACAACACATTGTTTCCGAAGCGCGCATGGGCATCCAGCGGGAGATGGGCGCTGTAGACTGCCATGTCGGCCTCAAGAATCATCCGTGTTTTTCGGTAGGCCGCACCGGTCAACGGGGCGAGTCCGCCCCAGAAAAGCCCGTGGTGGACCAACAACAGATCCACCCCTGCCGCCGCCGCCTCCGCAATCACGGCCTCGCACGCATCGACCGCAGCCCCGATCTTCGACAAACCGCCGGAGTTTTCCACCTGCAGCCCATTGCAGGCATTCGGATAATCGCCCATCAGCGGGATATTCAACAGGTCCTCCAGATACCCGACCACTTCATTGAGGTGCATGATCCCATTGCAGCGAATCCCGCGCGCGATTTGAAGTTTTCTTTTTGAAGGGGAGGTTCTCACTCAAAGCCGCCGAGCCGCGGGGACAACGGGGCGCGGGCATCCTGCCCGCCAACGAAACCATCCGGGTGAACTCCCCGCCACCCCCTGGTCCATCAAGCCGCTGTCAGTCCGGGTATTTTTCGTCCTTCCTCCCCGCGGGCGGGCGCTGTAGGTTCTGGCGTCTATGCTCAGAGCCGGAATCGTCGGGCTGCCCAATGTGGGCAAGTCCACACTCTTCAACGCGGTCACCCGCACGCGCAAGGCGCAGGCGGCAAATTTCCCCTTTTGCACGATCGAACCGAATGTGGGGATCGTCAGCGTGCCGGATGACCGGCTGGACAAGCTGGCCGCGATTTCCAAATCGGAAAAGATCCTGCCCGCCGCGATCGAGTTCGTGGACATCGCGGGGCTGGTGGCCGGCGCCAGTGAAGGGGAAGGGCTGGGGAACCAGTTCCTGAGCCACATCCGCGAGGTGGATGCCATCATTCAGGTCGTCCGTTGTTTTGAGAGCGAAGACATCCACCATGTCACCGGATCGGTGGATCCGGTCCGCGACATTGAGATCATCAACACGGAACTGATCCTTGCGGACATGGCCTCGGTGAAAAAGCGTGTGGAACGTTCCCAAAAAGGCGCCCGCGCCGGCGACAAGGAAGCCAAGGCGGAACTGGCGCTGGCCGAAAAACTCCTGCCGCACCTCGATGCCGGACGTCCGGCGTTGACCGCCGACCTCGGCCCCGAGGAAAAAGCCCTTCTCAAAGGATTCTTTCTTCTCTCCTCCAAGCCGACCCTCTTTGCCTGCAACGTGGGAGAGAACGATCTCGCCGGGGATTCGCCCGCTGCCAAATTCGTGCAGGCGGTCCGCGAATATGCCGCCGCCCACCTCGGCAGCGAAGCGGTTGTCATCAGCGCCCAGATTGAGAGCGAGCTGGCCGATCTGCCGCCCGGCGAGGCCAGGGAATTTCTCTCCGGCCTGGGAGTCACGGACAGCGGCGTGAGCCAATTGATCCGCGCCGCCTACCATCTGCTGGGGCTGCGGACCTATCTGACAACAGGGCCGAAGGAAACCCGGGCCTGGACGATCCACTCCGGCGACAAGGCGCCGGCCGCGGCGGGGGTGATCCACAGCGATTTCGAGCGCGGGTTCATCGCGGCCCAGATCCTCGCCTTCGACGACCTCATGGCCTTCGGCTCGGAAGCCAAGGCGAAGGAAGCCGGCAAGCTCCGCCTCGAGGGGAAAGAATATGTGGTCCAGGACGGCGATGTCGTCGAGTTCCGCTTCAACGTCTAGGCTGCCGCCAATGGCGGAATTCGCAATGTGGAATGAAGATCCGCATGGCGCGCAGGATGTTTTTCGTTCCTCATTCCAAACTCCGCATTTCACATTTTTCCAATGCTAGCCCGTGGTCTTGCGCACATCGCGGTCCGTCGTCCGGGTCTTCTGATTGCGGCGGCGCTGCTGCTGCTCCTTGCTGCCATTTTTCTTTTTCAAAGCCGGCAGTCCTTTGATTCGGAGATCCTCAATCTTCTTCCCTCGGATGCGGCTTCGGTCCGGGGCTTGAAGATCTACAATTCCCGCTTCAACTCCGCCAGGGAACTCGCGTTTCTCGTGGAAACTCCCGCCGGCGCCGATCCCGGGCTCGCGGATGATTTTGTGGAAGCCCTCGGCCGGCAGCCGTGGGTTCTGAGAATTCTGGACGCCTCGCCGATGGAATCGCAGAAAGGTTGGGAAACCCTTCCGGCGCTTGCGGCCCCGCTCATCCTCGGACAGAGCGACGAGGATTTTGACAAGTCGGTGGAAAAGCTGGAGCCCCATGCGCTCAGCAGCCGGCTTCAGAGCCTGGCAAGCAAGGCCCGGGCGGGATCTCCGCTGGCCCGCATGGAATTGATGAATGATCCCACGGGGCTGATCGCTCCGGTGGCGGGCATGCTGTCGGAGAAGCTTTCCATCGCGGAGAATGTCGATCTGGTGGCGCCCGACGGGCAGGCCCGGCTTGTTCCGGTCATTGCCAAAATGCCCGGTCTTTCCGCGGGCGACTGCCGGGACTTGATGCAAAAGGTACACTCCTTCGTGGAGGAGTTTCGCAGGCGGCCCGGGGCGCCCTTGGTCTCCGTAACCGGACGCTCGGCCTATGTGGATGAGATTTCCCAAACGATGCACCGGGACATCGCCTTGACGGGACTGGTTTCGATCTCCGCCGTGACTTTGCTTTTCTGGTTTTCGTTCCGGTCACTCGTGCCGCTGGCCGGGTCCGTGCTCATTTTGGCCTGGACGTGCCTGATCTCGCTGGCGTGCGGATCGCTTTTGTTCGACAAGTTGAACGTGGTCGCGATGGGGTTTTGTTCGATTCTTGTGGGGCTCGGCGACGACTTCAGCCTGCTGCTTTACCAGCGTTATGTCGGGGCGAGGGCGTCCGGGATGACGCGGGAGGAGGCGATCGCGGATTCCACCAGGCACAGCGTTCCGGGGATTCTCTGGGTGGCCCTGACAACAGGGCTTGGCTTCGCGTCCCTGCTTTTCAGCGGCTCCGCGGGATTCGCCCAGCTCGGTGTCCTGATCGCCATCGGCGTCCTTGCCTGCGCAGGGGGCGTGATTTTTTTCATGCCGCTTTTTGAGCGCAAGGTCCCCGCCAATGACGGGGATCCGGTGCGGAAATTCTGCAGTCGGTTGATCCACTCAAGATGGACCTTCCGGTTGGGCGGAGGACTCCTTTCGGGAGCCCTGTTGCTCGCGATGATTCCCTGGCGGACGCTCGAATTCGACACGTCCACGCATTCTCTCGAACCGCGTGAGATTCCCGCCGCCAAGGCGCTTTCGAGGATCATGGAGATTTTTCCCGCGACGTTCGAGCCATTGATGATCGTGGTGCCCGGGCCGCCCGATTACCAGTCCCTTGTCGAACTTGACGGAAAGCTTGCGGCACTCCAACAAAACGGGCTGGTCGAAAGGTTTTCGAGTCCCTTGGCCCTTGTGCAGAACCCCGCGCAGATCAAACGCAATTTGGCCAGATTTCAGGCATTGGATTGGGAAGGGTTGGAAAGGTCGGTGACCGAGGCGGGCCGGTCCGCCGGCTTGCGGCCGGGCGCGCTCGATTCCGCGACCCGGCTCCTTACCGGACTGCAGTCGCAGCGTCCCCTGGCCGAGCAACTCCCCCCCCTTTCTCCCTGGTGGTTTGTTCTCGACCGGATGCTGGCCCCCTCCTCCGGTGATGTGATTTATTATGTCCGGTTGCCCGCCGGTTCGGACCGCGTGGCGCGACAGAGGCTGGAAACCGCCGTGGTGGATATTCTTCCCAGCGCCCTCGTGACCGGATGGAGCCAGATGCTGAACGACCTTGTTTCGTGGGCGGTGCGGGAACTGCTGATCTTCGGTGGCGCGGTGATCGGAATCATTCTTGTGATCCTTTTTTCTATCTATCGCCACCCCGGTGTGCTCGCCCTGCACATGGGAACATTGTTCCTTGCCATGTGCGGCACGGCGGCCACCCTCAAAATCTCCGGCCATGCCATCAACCTCCTTAGCGTTCTCGCCTTTCCACTGATTCTCGCGGTCGGTGTGGACTATGGCGTCCACCTGATCCTGGCCGCGCGGGAGAAGGGAGACATCGGAACGAACCTGCCGGCCGTGATGAAACCCGTCCTCATCAGCGCCCTGACTACGATCACCGGGTTCGGGGCGCTGACCCTCGCGCAAAATCCGGCGCTGACCGGTTTGGGATTTGTCTGTGCGACCGGAGTCGCATGGTGCCTCGCCGCCAGCTTTCTCTTCCTCGCCCCGCTCTGCGGGCGCTGTTGTCGGTGTAGCCGGCCTCTGTGAGGCCGGAGTTGTCTCTGCCGGGGCCAAACTCCAAGGCCGGGACAGACCCCCGGCGACAACTACAGCGTTTCCATGTCGTCTATGCGCAGATCGGTGAGGCACCCTTGATACGGCCAGTCTTCGTGATGCGCGACGAGCCCGGCGCGGTCGGGATTCCGGCGAACATATTCCCATTTCCGGCTGTGGCTCTCGCTTGAACGGAGAAGGTGATCGAAAAATTCCCCCTGCCACAACGGCATGGCAATGCCCGCGCGCCGGCACAAATATTTGGCCGTCCATTCCTTCCATTTGCCGACAAAGGTTTCCAGCGGCTTCGCATCCAATTCCGGCACGCAAAAGAAATGCACGTGATCGGGCATAATGACGTAGCGGCCGACGTGCCAGCCATAAAGGGGACGGGCATTTTTCCAAACCTCGATGCAAATGTCGTGTGCGGTGCTGTTGGCAAGCACGCGGCGGCGTTGCAGGGTACAGGTGGTGACGAAATAAACCGGATTGCGAATCCACACGCGATCCAATCGGGTGAGATGTTTGTGCGGAACTCCTTCCACGCGGTCGTTGTAGCCGGGGTCTGTGGTCGCGGCAACCAGGAAAATCCGTCTGTTTCGATCCGGCCTCACAGAGGCCGGCTACATCTTTCCGGCGTCCAGCTCGTGCCCTCAGTATGACTTCGCCCAAACGACCCGTTGTTTGCTGGGTTCGCCGGTGAACGGGCAGACACCGGATTCCGGGGCCTCCTCGAAGGGAATGCAGCGAATCGTGACTTTGAGGTCGTTTTTGATCTGCTCTTCGACGGCAGGGCTGCCGTTCCAATGGGCGAGCACAAAGCCGCCGTGGATTTCCGGTTTGTCCGTATTCTCCGGCGTGAAGAACGCATAGAATTCTTCTTTGGAATCCAACCGGAGGAAGTGGGACTCGCGAAATGCCGTGGCGCGCTCGAGAAGGGAGGTTTGAATTTCATCCAGGATCGCGGGCACCCGCGAGGGGATGTCGGTCATCGGAAGAAACTCTTTTTCCTTGTGCGGGCGATCGCGGCGCGAGACGGCGGCGGTCCCCTGCGCGAGGTCGCGCGGTCCGATCTCCATGCGGACCGGCACGCCTTTCTTGATCCATTCCCAGTTCTTGACGCCGCCGCCGAGATCGCGGGTGTCCACCGCGACGGAAACCGGCTCTTCATGGAACGTGGCGGCACGGATCGCTTTCGCAAGGTTCTCCGCGGCTTCCAGCACGGCGGCCTTGGAATCTTCCTTGGGCGTGATGGGGATGATGACCACATGCGTGTGGGCGATGCGCGGGGGCATGACGAGCCCGTCATCGTCCGAATGGGCCATGATCAATGTCCCGATCAGGCGCGTGCTCACCCCCCAACTCGTCGTCCAAGCATGCTGGACGGTTCCGTCGCGGCCCTGGAACTGGATGCCCGAGGCCTTCGAAAAATTTTGCCCGAGAAAGTGCGAGGTTCCCGCCTGGATCGCCTTGCGGTCCTGGACCATGGCCTCGATGCAGTAGGTCCGCAGCGCGCCGGGAAAGCGTTCGCCCTCGCTTTTCTCGCCGGTGAGCACCGGCAGCGCGAGAAATTCACGGGCGAATGTCTCGTAAACCCGCAGCATCTTCATCGTCTCGATTTCCGCTTCCTCCTGCGTTTCGTGGGCGGTGTGTCCTTCCTGCCAGAGAAATTCCGCGGTGCGCAGGAACAGGCGCGGGCGCATTTCCCAGCGGACGACATTGGCCCATTGGTTGAGGAGGATGGGCAGATCGCGCCAGGACTTCACCCACCGCGCATAGGCGGCGCCGATGATGGTTTCCGAGGTGGGGCGCACGACAAGCGGTTCGGCCAGTTCGCCCGCGGGGACGAGCTTCCCGTCCCTGACCTCGAGGCGGTGGTGGGTGACGACCGCGCATTCCTTGGCGAAGCCTTCGACATGGGCGGCTTCCTTCTCCAGATAACTCAGCGGGATGAAGAGAGGGAAATACGCGTTTTTGTGCCCGGTCTCCTTGAACATCCTGTCGAGGACCGCCTGCATCCGCTCCCACAGCGCGAACCCCCACGGCTTGATGACCATGCACCCGCGCACCTCGGAATTTTCGGCCAGATCCGCCGCGCGGATGACCTGTTGATACCATTCCGGAAAATCTTCCTCCCGCCGCGGGGAGATCGCACTTTGTTGTTTCTCGCTCATGGGAACCGCCAATCATTGCGGCGGTGGCGGGACGGTAAAGACCTTTCTTGAGGATTTTTGCGCGGAGGCCCACCAATTCACAAGGACCGCTCATTCCGGAAAGTCTGCCGTTCCAGCCAGAAAGGCGGCAGGCGTCAGGATGGGAATTTGCAGAAAAGGATGCAAAGCGAGCAGAGCCTTGTCCCCGCTCACCAGCGCATCCGCACGCCCGTTCACGGCCAAGGACAGAAATTTGTCGTCGTTGGGATCCCGGCACGCCTGGATGGGGCGGAGGATTTCCACCCGGATTGCCACGCGTCCCAGCAGTTCGAAGAACCGACGACGGTCCGCGGCCCGCAGATATTTGTCGAATTTCGGACGGACAAGCACTTGGGCCAATTCCTCGAGCGTCTCGGCGGAAACCAGCAGATATCCGGACTCCATCCCTTTCTGCAAGGCCCTCGCCGGAACCGAGCCCGGCACCAGCAGTCGGCTGACCAGTGCGTTCGTGTCAAAAACCCACCGCCCGGTACGATTCATCTTCCGGCAAGAAGCTTCTCCAGTCCTCTCTCTGTAAGCCCCCGCCCGCCCGCCCGCTTGCCGACACGATCACAAAACGCGGAGAACTCCGCCACATTGATGCCCCGGAGCCGGTCGTATTCCGCGGGAGACATCACAACCGCCGCTTCCCGGTTGTGTTTGCGGATCATCACCGGCTCCCGCTGCACCGCATCCAGAATTCTTCCCAGCGACTGCTTCGCCTCGTTGGCTGAGAGAGTTAACATATAGGACAAAATAGATGTTTTGGATGTTTTGTCAAATATCGAGCCGCCCACGATGGGCCAGATGAAGGAGACGATTTTTTTGTGCGGTCAGATCAGCAAAGTGAAGAGGACAAAGTCCGGCGGGGGCGCCGGACACCACACGCGGGGGCGCGTATGCTCCCCGGAATAAATGGCAGGGCTTGCTTCGGGGAAGGGCGCCCGCTTAGATGGATGCGATGAATTCTGAAAAATCGTTCCGCATCGCGGTCCTCGCCGGGGACGGAATCGGACCCGAAGTGATGGTCGAAGCCCTCAAGGTTCTCGACGTTGTGTCGAAAAAGTTTTCCGTCGTGCTGGAGTTCGACAAGCAACTGGTCGGGGGCGCGGCGATCGATGCCGCCGGAAAGGCGCTTCCTCCGGAGACGCTGGCGGCTTGCGAGGAGGCGGATGCCATTCTTTTCGGTTCTGTCGGCGGACCCAAGTGGGAATCCCTTCCTGCCGTCGAGCAGCCGGAGCGGGCGGCCCTCCTGCCACTTCGGAAACACTTCGGGCTTTTCGCCAACTTGAGGCCGGCGGTTTGCCTGCCCGAGCTTACGCATGCCTCGCCACTGCATCCGCGCATCGTGGAAGGCGGATTCGATGTCCTGTGCGTCCGGGAACTGACTGGCGGGCTTTACTTCGGGGAACCGAAATATCTCAAGAAGGAAGGCGGCGAGGAATTTGCGGTGGACACGATGGTTTACTGGGAGAGCGAGATCCGCCGGATTGCCAAGGTGGCGTTCGAGGCCGCGGGAAGTCGCCGGGGACGGGTGACGTCGATCGACAAGGCGAACGTGCTCCAGAACGGAATCCTGTGGCGCAGGGTGGTCACGGAAACCGCCCGGGATTACCCCGGGGTTGCATTGAATCACCTCTACGTGGACAACGCGGCGATGCAGGTCATCAAGAATCCCAAATCGTTCGACGTGGTCCTCGCGGAGAATCTTTTTGGAGACATTCTCAGCGATGAAATGGCGATGATCGCCGGTTCGCTGGGGATGCTCCCCAGCGCGAGCCTCGGGGATTCGACCGGCGGGACGACCCGGTTCGGGATGTATGAACCCAGCGGCGGAACCGCCCCGGATATTGCCGGCAAGGGCATCGCCAACCCGGTTGCCCAGATTCTGTCCGCCGCGATGATGCTCCGGCTTTCCTGCGGGCGTGACGATGCCGCTTCCGCCACCGAGGCCGCCGTCAAAAAAGTCATCGCCGACGGATTGCGGACTGCGGACATCCATACTCCCGGGACGACTTTGGCCGGGACAAGGGAGATGGGGCAGGCAATCGCCGGCGCGATTTAAGAAATCCGAAAAAAGTCCTCGATCGCGTCGACGGCGGATTCGATTTCCCCGGGCCGGAGTTCGGGAAAAATCGGAAGCGCCAGGGATTCCAAGCAGGCGGTTTCGGAGACGGGGAAGTCGCCAGGTTTGTATCCCAGATAGGCGAAGCATTCCTGAAGGTGGAGCGGAACCGGGTAGTAGATCGCGCATCCGATTCCCACGGATTGGAGATGGGCCATGAGGGCGTCGCGGTCGCGGACACGGATCACGTATTGATGATAAATGTGGCTGTTCTCCAAGTCCGGAGATGGGGGGGGCGGGGGAGTCAGAAATTCGCGGAGTTCCTTCGAAACGAATGCCTCGTGATAGAGGGCCGCGTTGCGCCTGCGTCCGGCATTCCAAGCGGCGAGATGCGGGAGTTTGGCATGGAGGACGGCGGCCTGGAGCGCATCCAGGCGGAAATTGCCCCCCACCTCGCGGTGAAAATACCGTTGCTCCATCCCGTGGTTGCGCATGAGGCGGAGACGGGCCGCCATTTCCTCGTCACGGCAAACCGCCATTCCCCCGTCGCCGGCACCGCCGAGATTTTTTGTCGGGAAGAAGCTGAAGTAGGACATCTCCGCGATTGCTCCCGCATGGAATGTTCCGGATGCCCCGCGGTATTCCGCTCCGACCGCCTGGGCCGCATCCTCGATCACTGTCAGGCGATGGCGCCGGGCGATGGCGAGGATCTCGTCCATTTTGCAGCACGTTCCAAAGAGATGGATGGGAATGATCGCGCGGATTTTGTTTCCTTGCGGCGTGACGAGATCCCCGTCGGCATCTGCCGTGCAGCGTGTTTCGAGAAATTCTTCCAGCCGGGCAGGATCGAGATTGAGGGTGCCCTTTTCGACATCCACAAAAACCGGCTCGGCACCGGTCCGGTGGATGCACCCCGCCGTGGCAAAAAATGTGTAAGGGGTCGTGAGGACCGCGTCGCCATTGCCGATCCGCATGGCCATGAGGATCGCGAGTTGTGCATCGGTGCCCGATGACATCCCGACCGCGTGTCCGGCACCGAGCAGGTCGCGGAAGGCCAGCTCGAATTCCCCGACCGCAGGACCCAGGATGAACTGCTGCGATTCGAACAGCCCTGCCACGCGGGATACGACCTCCTCCTTCACCAGCGCATGCTGGCGTGTCAGATCAAACAATGGAACGCGCACAGCGCGTTATTTCACGACGCCGAATTCGGCGCGGCGGTTTTTTGCCCAGGCGGTTTCCCCGCTTCCCGGATCTGCCGGCATTTCCTTGCCGAAGCTCACGGTCTGGATTTTTCCGGACGGGACGCCGTCGTTGATCAGGGCCTGCCGGACCGCCTGAGCCCGGCGTTCGCCAAGCCCGCGGTTGTATTCGTCTGTGCCCCGGTCATCCGTGAATCCGGCAACGATCAGGTTGGCCGGCGAAGATTTCATCGCGGCCGCCACTTCCTGGATTTTGGATTGCTCGCCACCGGAGACTTCATAGCTGTCGTAAGCGAATTGTACCGGCAGGAACTTGGTGCGGTTGACATTCGATCCGAAGAAATTCGCTCCCTCCACGCGTTCGCCCAGCGGAGTTCCCGTGACGTAATCGCCGTCCACGCCGGCATAAAGATCGCCTTTCTTTTTATTGCAGGCGGAGAGACTGAGACCCAGGACGGTGACCAAGGCAAGATGAAGCGGGAATTTGCTCATGGAGATAGAATGCGGAATAGCGTGGAGAAAATCAAGATTCTCTTGAATCCAGATCACAATAAACCGCGAAGCCGCAGGAAGTTTTCAGTTTTCCGGATTTGCCTGTCCGCAACAGTCTCCGTGGCACTGTGGCCCGTTTGACAATGCGCGTGCCGAGCTGGCGGTATTGTTCTGGGGGTGGGTTGCAGGAAATTGCCGAGAAGATTTCTCAGGGGATCGTAGTCAGGAGGGCAAACCCGAGGTGGGAGCACCGACGCCAGGCCTCGGCGTATCCCATTCCCGAATCAGTCGCCCCATAAGAAATCGACGCAGCCGTCCCCTGGGCCGGAACGCGTCCGGATATAAACGCCCATCGGGAAGTTTTCATGGAGAATTCATACAAATCATTGATGCGATCGCATCAATGATTTGTATGACCGCGAGTGATCGCGACACTGGCCGTCTGGACGTGCTGCGAGAAAGCGGGCAACTTGACCGGCTGCTTCGCAGCGGCTTGCGCTTTTCGGAAAAGATCCGGGTTCTTGATGCGCACGCGGCGGGCGAAACCGAGCCGGTGTCTGTGCGCAAAATCGGGGCGGATCTGGTCTTCGGACGGCTGTGGACCTAATTTCCGCAGTTGTGGCTTTCGAGCGTTTGAGGTTCTTTCTTTTCGCTCCAGTCGCGCATCCCTGCCCCAAGACATTGGCTGGCCAGATTCGGCCGACGGGCCTCTTCCAAGATGCGGGCGCAAAAAGTCCAAGACCCCAAAAAGGTTGCCGCAATATCAACGGGTTACAAGACATTTCCAACGGCTTACGCGAGAGGCATTCGTTTATCGGGACTTTTTGCGCCCGCATCTTCCAATACCAGAAATCGTCGCAGTTGCACCACCAACTTGAGCCGCTCCGAGCGCGTCTCCGCATCCCACCCCACCGCTTCATCGCGATCTTTCAAATGCCACGCCCCCGCGCACCACACCAACACCCCGGCAAGCTTCCCTTCCTCCATCACCAGTTGGCAGAGCCGGTCCTCCGGCCTCGCTCCCGGCCCCCAACCCGTGCTCCCGCCTGTCTTCTTTTTCACCACAGTAGTTCGGCTTTTCCGTGCCCTTTTGTCTGGCTTTTTCTTTCCCCCTTTCTCTAACTGCTTCCGTTGGCTTCAAACCAAACGCCCTGGCTCACAGACCGGGCTGGCAAAAATTGGCTGGCCAACCGGAAACCTTGTGCTATTGTTTTGCTCTTATGCTTATGCAACGGAAAAGTGCTTTCTCTCGTCGTCTTCCGGATTTGGTGACCGAGGAGTTGGTTGCGGTGCTCTCCAAAAAGAGTTCGTTTGAATTCAAGCAACTGTTCGACGTCGTCCACGAGCGCCTGCGGGCGCGCAATGCGGCCAGCGGTGGGGAGGAAATGCTCCGCCTCCGGGCTTATGAGAAGCTCCAAAACCTCGTTTCCCGGGGAATGGTCAAGAAGACCGGGAAAAAATACAAAGGTCTGGCCTCCCTGGCCAAAGCGTTGACACCCGCGGAGCCCGTGCCCGCCGGCAAGTAGCCTTCGGTTTCAGGTTTTTCCAACGGCGGTTCGCGCGCTTTTCATTGCCCGTGGCGGAACGAGTCGGTTCGCGTGGAGAGGAAAAACTTGGATTGCTTTGCGTTGGCTGGTAAACGCATCCGAACGTGAGTCAGGAAATCCCCACCATTGAAGTCGGCGAGCAGCAGGAGATCCACACGCTCGACCATGTCGACCAATATCTCATGATCGGAAAGGAGTCGGACGCATCCGACATCCATCTGAGCGTGAACTCGAAGCCGATCTGGCGAAGATTCGGCATTTTGGAAGCCATCTGGAATCAGGCCCCGGTGCTCACGGCGGCGGATACCGAGCACCTTGCGATGGGGTTTCTGGACGACAAGCAGAAGAAGCAGTTGGAGGAGCGGGGCGATGTGGATTTTGCCTATTCGAATCCGCTCGGTCGTTTCCGGACGAGTGTCGTCCGCCAGCGCATCGGTCATGACCTGGTATTCCGCATCATCAACAGCCGGGTCCGCAACATGGATGAACTCGGCCTGCCGCCGCAGTTGAAACTTCTCACCCAATATCAAAACGGCCTGGTGCTGGTCACCGGTTCCGTCGGCAGCGGAAAAAGCACCACGCTGGCCGCGCTGGTCGACGAGATCAACAATCACCGGCAGGATCATATCATCACCCTCGAGGACCCGATCGAATATGTCATTCCTTCCAAGGGCTGCCATGTCACGCAACGCGAGGTCCACACCCACACGAAATCTTTTGGAAATGCGCTCCGCGGTGCCCTGCGCGAGGACCCGGACGTGATCATGGTGGGGGAAATGCGCGATCTGGAAACCATTTCGCTGGCGATCACCGCCTCGGAAACCGGCCACCTCGTGCTCGGAACCCTCCACACGAGCAATGCGGCCCGGACGCTCGACCGTGTGCTGGATGTTTTCCCGACCGATCAGCGCGACCAAATCCGGGTCATGGTGAGCGAGTCCCTGCGGGGGGTGATTTCCCAGCAGCTCATCCCCCGCGCGGACGGAACCGGACGCGCCCTGGCCATCGAGATTCTCATGAACACACCGGCCGTGGGCAACGTCATCCGCGAATCCAAGACCTTCATGCTGCCGGGAATCATCCAGACCGGACGCAAGCTTGGCATGAAATTGATGGATGATTCGCTCCAGGACCTGTTCGAAGCCGGCATCATCACCGCGGAGGAAGCGGTTTACCGGGCCGATCAAAAAAACCAAATGATGCAGATCACGGGACACCGCTGACATGGCCTATATCAATCAATTTTTTGATGTCCTCATCGAAACCGGAGCCTCCGACCTCCATTTGGGCGAGGGCCAGCCGCCGAAGATCCGCCGGCACGGGGAAATCATGCCGATCCGCGAGGACGTGCTGTCCCACGAGGAGATGAGTTTCATGCTCCAGGAAATCTGCGGCGAACGGAGTTGGCAGAAACTCGAGGAGACCGGCGATCTCGACTTCGCCTACGAGATGGATGAGGATAACCGTTTCCGCTGCAATTATTTCAAGCAGACGAACGGCTATGGGGCGGTGTTCCGGATCATTCCCACAAAAATCAAGACCCTTGAGGAACTTGGCGTTCCGTCCGTCATCAAGACATTCGGGCACATGCGGGGCGGGATCGTGCTGGTCACGGGACCCACCGGCTCCGGAAAGAGCACCACGCTGGCGGCGCTCATCGACTACATCAACTGCAATTTCTCGCGCCATATCGTGACCATCGAAGAACCGATCGAGTTCGTCCACCGGAACAAGATGAGCATCATCACCCAGCGCGAGGTGCCGGAACATGCCCCGACATTCCCCATCGGCCTCAAAGCCGCCCTCCGTGAGGATGCCGACATCGTGCTGGTCGGTGAAATGCGCGACCTGGAGACGATTTCGCTCGCGCTGACCGCCGCGGAGACCGGCCTGCTCGTTTTCGGCACCCTGCATACGAACAACTCGAGAAAGACCGTCGACCGCATGATCGACGTGTTCCCCAGCGACCAGCAGGCCCAGGTCCGCACCATGCTTTCCGCTTCTTTGCGCGGAGTCGTTGCCCAGCTCCTCATGAAGAAGCAGGACGGCAAGGGCCGCGTGGCCGTCAATGAGATCCTGGTGGTCAACAGCGCGGTCTCGGCGATCATCCGCGAAGGGGCGACCCAGAAACTTCAGGACGTCATTGTCGCGGGAAAGGGCGAAGGCATGCAGTTCATGGACGATGCGATCTCGGAACAATTGATGAACGGGTCCGTCTCCGCGCACGAAGCCTACATGAAGGCCATCGACAAGCAGCGGTTCAAACCGTTCCTGCCCCCGGAAGAGGAGGGACTTCTCAATGCGGCGGGTGTCCCGGACGATGTCGACCACCACGACTTGGGAAAAAAGCCGGTCGCTCTCCGGCCAAGGCATGCGACCCCGATTCTCAAGAAATAGAAACGTCCCGGCTTCGTCCCACGACGCCATCCTGCTGGTGGATATCAGCAATACTTTTGTCAAGCTCGCCCTGGCTCACGGGGAGCAGATCGGACGCGTCCACCGCCTTCCGACAAAAACTCTCCGGGCCGGGCAGATCCGCGCGATCACGGACGGGCATCGCCTGAAAGGCACCGTCGCGGCCTCCGTGGTTCCGGAAAAAAACCGGGAAGTGAACGCGGCCTGCGGGCCGGGAGTCTGCTGGGTCGGACCGGATATCCCACTCGGCGTGGGCATCGACTATCCCTCACCGCACGGCATCGGCGCGGATCGCCTGGCCAATGCCGCCGGCTGCAGGGCGCACTACGGGGTGCCTGCCATTGTCGTGGATTTTGGAACGGCGGTAACCTTCGATGTCCTCTCCGCGGATGGCAAATACATCGGGGGCGTCATTGCGCCGGGACTCAATGCCATGACCGAGTATCTGCACGACCGCACGGCCCTGCTCCCTCTCATCAAGCTGAGCGAGCCGGTATCGGCCGTCGGGCACTCCACACGTGGAGCCATGATCTCGGGCGCCGTTTACGGATATCGCGGACTGGTTTCAGAAATCATCCGCCAGGTAAGAAAAGAAGCTTTCCCGCGGAAACGCCCCAAAGTGATCGCGACCGGCGGTGATGCCGCCCTCATCGCCTCCGGCTCGGCGCATTTCGATGCCGTGGACCCGCTCCTCACGCTCAAAGGTCTTCTGGTCATCGCACACCTGAACCCTTGAAGTGACAAATCGTCAAAACCGAAAACCTCCTGAATTCCCCCAAAAGAGAATTTTCGGTTCGCCCAATGGGAGCCGTCTGATAATCTCAAGGTTCCATGGTCGAGCCTCCGCCTGCCATTCCGAAGAAGTTCCTCACCAATCAGGGTGAAAATACGCTGAGCAAGCGGCTGGAGAAGATTCTCCCCCAGACCCGGGACTTCGACTGCTTGGTCGGATATTTTTTCATCAGCGGTTTTTTTCGACTCTACCCGGCGTTGGAGCCTGTCGCGAAGATTCGGATTCTCATCGGCCTGAAAAACGAGCGAGTCGTCCACGGTCTCATCCAGATCGCCAACGATGGTCCCGTCGAGAGCGCGCCATCCACTGCCGAGATCAAGGCCACGTTTGGCGGCATGATGAAGAAGGAACTTGTCCAGGCGCAAGACACGATTGCCATCGAGACGGGCGTGAAAAAGTTCATCGATTGGATTCGTTCCGGCAAGCTGGAGGTGAAGCTTTACCGCGAGCAGAACATTCACGCGAAAGTCTATATCATGACCCCCGAGCGTCCGGTGGAGAGTGTGAACCACGGTTACGTCATCACCGGGTCGAGCAATCTTTCGCACAGTGGTTTGGAGGGAAATTTGGAATTCAACGTCCTTCTCGCGGAGCCAGAGGAGCACGACTACGCGCTACATCGATTCAATGAGCTTTGGAAAGACGCGGTGGATGTGAAGGACGTTCACGAGACGATCCTCGACATCGTGGAGAAGGAATCGCCATTTGCGTTTTTCACGCCTCACGAACTCTATCTCAAATTCCTCGCCGAATACTTCCGCGACTACATTGGAGATCGCTCAAAGCTGAACGCGGAAAACCTGCCGCAGAATTTCAAAAAACTGAGCTATCAGGAGGACGCCGTCTTCACCGCACAGCAGATGCTCAAGACCTATGGCGGCGTCTTCCTTGCGGATGTCGTCGGCCTTGGAAAAACCTACATCTCGGCGCTCCTCGCGCTCCAGCTCGATGGCCGCTGCCTCATCATTGCCCCACCGAGTCTCCTCGACGAAAATAGCCCGGGCTCATGGCCGCGCGTATTCAGGGATTTTTGCATTCCTGGTCACAAGTGCGTGTCCATCGGCAAACTCGAGGAGATCATTGAGCAAGGCGTCGAATTCTACAAATACGTATTCATTGACGAATCCCACCGGTTCAAAGGGGACTCAACGCAGCGTTATGAGCACCTCACGCGCATCTGCCAAGGCAAAGGTGTCGTCCTCGTTTCCGCCACGCCCTACAACAACACCCTGGATGACATCTACAGCCAGTTGAAGCTGTTCCAGCCGCCTCGCAACAGCACCATCCCCGGACTCCGCAATCTGGAGGCATTCTTCGAGCGGTTGCGCGGCCGCCTCAAGGGTCTGCACCGGATCGACAATGCCGAGGATTACGTCGCGGCGATCGAGCAGAACGCCCACGAACTGCGCGAACGCGTGCTGAAATATACCATGGTCCGCCGCACGAGGCGCGAGATTGAGGAGTTTTACGGCGATGATCTCAAGAAGCAGAAGATTTGGTTCCCGAAGGTCAGTGACCCGGTGCCACTGCTCTACCAGCTCAACCGCACAGAAAGCGCTGTCTTCACAAATACCTTGGAGTGCATCACAAGCTCGGATTTTCACTATTCCCGCTACCAGCCGTTGAACCCGCTTTACTACACCGGCCCGATTGAGGAGCGCGCCGTGCAGGGCCAGCGCAACCTCGCGACCTTCATGAAAATCCTTCTCGTGAAGCGGCTCGAAAGCAGTTTTCACGCATTTAGGGAAACGCTTGCTCGCTTCATCAAGTCCCACGAACTCGTCTTGCAGGCATTCGACGACGGTTTCGTCTATACGAGCAAGAAGCACAGCAACAAGGTGCTCGAATTCCTTGAAGAGTGGGATGACGACGCCATCGACATGCTCATCGCACAGGAAAAAGCCGAGAAGTTTGCGTCCGCGACATTCACGCCCGTCTTTCGCCAGCACCTCGAGTCCGACCTTGCCATTCTGCGCGGGATCCAGACTTCATGGAAAAGCGTCAAGCGCGACCCGAAGTGGATGGAATTCAGGCACCAGCTCACAACGACCCTTGCCAAGGGAAAGCTCGTTATCTTCACCGAGTTCGCCGACACCGCTCGTTACCTTGCCGACCGGATCAAAAAGGAAGTGGACTCCGGGACGCTGCTTTTCAGTTCCGCATCCAGCCCGGAGTTGCGCCGGGATGCCATTGCCAACTTCGACGCCAATTTTTCCTCTCCGGGCGATGACTACCGCATCCTCGTCACCACCGATGTCCTTGCCGAAGGCGTGAACCTTCACCGCTCCGCCACGGTCATCAATTACGACATCCCTTGGAACCCGAGCCGCATGATGCAACGTGTCGGACGCGTCAACCGTGTGGGCACCAGGTTCAAGACCATCTCCACCTACAACTTCTTCCCGACCGACGAAGGCAACGACGAGATCGCTCTCACCGAATCTGCCAAGTCGAAGATTCACGCTTTTATCACCCTCCTCGGCAACGACGCCCGTCTTCTCACCGGCGACGAGCAAATCACGTCGCACAACCTTTTTGACCGCATCAATTCCAAGGAATCGGCGGACGGTGGCGCGGAAGAGCAAAAGAGCGAGCTCAAATACCTGCGCCAGATTCTAGACGTGAAAGAGAAGCAGCCGGAGCTTTTTCAGCGCATCCTCGCCCTGCCCCGCAAGGCCCGCTCCACCCGATTCCACGCGCCGGAGCCGGGATCGGCAGAGCATCCCGATGAGGTCACGACGAGCCCGGACCGGCCGGCAGTTATCACTTGCTTCCGCCAAGACCGGCTCGACAAATTCTTCCGCTCACACGCCGACATCGAGCACGCCGAGGAACTCGACTTTTTCACTGCGGCCGAAACGCTCGAAACAACCCCGAACGAAAAACGGCAAGAGATTCCGACCGACCGGTTCTATCCGCTGCTCGACAAAAACAAGGAAGGATTCCAGTCCGCGACCACCCCCGGCGTTGAAACTCTGCTGCCATCGACGGCATCGGGCGGCGGAAATGAGGCCATCGTCTTGAAACGACTCCGCGCCCGCGCGTTTCGCAACTCGGATGCCCTCACGCCGGAGGAACGAAAGTTTGCTTCCTCAGTGTATCAGATTGTCGCCGACGGGCGCGTGGGCAAGGCCACGATCCGCAAGGTGAAGGAAGCCTTCGACAAAACCGACGATCCCATGGCGATGATCGCGATCCTCCGCAAGGAGATCGCCCGACAGTATCTTCTCGGTCCGACAAACCAGCCCGCCAAGAACATGCCGCAGGCTCCGCGCGAACTCATCCTTTCCTCGTATTTGCCTTGACGTTCGAGAAAGTAATGGTATGAAAGATGGTATGCAAACCATGACGCACCGCACGACCTTTGCGCTGGACGCAACCACGGCCCAACGCCTCAAGCGGCTTGCCGCCCACTGGCAGGTTTCTCAGGCCGAAGTCGTCCGTCGTTCCGTCGCGCAAGCGGAAAAACAAAACGAAACAGAAAAGCCTGATCCCGCCGCCATGCTGCGAGAGCTTTTTGCCACGGGCGGTGGGCTTGATCTGGAAAAGGGAAATGCCTATATCGCTGAAGTGTATGAAGACCGGAAGCATTGGAGGGGCGAGTGATCTGCCTGGATACAAATTTCCTGATCGGCGGAGTGATTGAGGCCCGACAGGAATCGCGTCATATTCTCGCCTGGTTCCAAGCCGGAGAGACGTTTTGCACGCCAGCTCCCGCTTGGTATGAGTTTCTCTGCGGCCCGGTGTCGCCAGCTCAAATCAATACGATGCGGGCTTTTCTCACCAAGGGAATCATCCCGTTCGAAGGCTCGCAGGCAGTGATCGCCGCCCGGCTTTTCAATGCGGTGGCACGCTCGCGCCGCTTGCGGGTGGATGCCATGATCGCCGCCACGGCCATCAGCCAAAAAACACGGCTCGCCACACTCAATACGGCAGATTTCAAGCTCTTTACCCCTCATGGGCTCGACTTGGCTACCCCGCTCGAACCTTGATGGACAAATCCACCGCCCAGCGCATCGTCGCCGGCACGTTCAAAGCCGCGTTCGACCGGGGGCGCTTCCGCGATTTCATCAACGAACTGTGCAACGGATTTGACGAGTCGAAGAAGCAGACCATGCAGGTGCCGGATGCCTTCAAGCCGCACGTCAGCTCCTGCCAGCGGCTCGGCACCTACAAATCCCCGGAGGGTGAGTTGGCGGACATTCTCATCGTCCACCTGACCGAGTCCTACAAACTCGAACGCACCCGCACCGCCCTGCGGGACTTCGTCGCCCACAAGCTCAAGCGGGACGAGAGTTACAAGGAGGCGGGGCTCGTCGCCTTTGTCTCCTCGGATTCCCAATCGTGGCGGTTTTCGTTTGTCCGCATGGAATACGAAACCAAGCGTGATCCGAAGACCGGGAAGATCAAACCCGAGGAACGTCTCACCCCGGCCCGCCGGTTTTCCTATCTTGTCGGGGCCGAGGAAGAATGCCACACCGCACAGACCCGCTTCCTGCCCCTGCTTCAGGACACTTCTACCCCGCCGACGCTGGCCCGGATTGAGGAAGCCTTCAGCGTCGAATCGGTCACCAAGGAGTTCTTCAACCAATACGCGGCTCTCTTCAAAAACACACACGAGGCACTCGACGCCATTGTCGCCAAGGACAAGGCGACCCGTGCCGACTTTGCGGCCAAGCACGTCTCCACTGTCGATTTCGCCAAAAAACTCCTCGGCCAGATCGTCTTCCTCTACTTCATCCAGAAAAAAGGCTGGCTCGGCGTGGCCAGGGGCGGGAAGTGGGGTGACGGGCCGAAGAACTTCATGCGCCAGTTGGCGGACAAGGCCGTTCGTGAAGACAAATGCCTCTTCAACGATGTCCTCGAACCGCTCTTTTATGACACCCTCGCCACCGACCGGGGGCACGATGCCTGGTGCAAAATCTTCCAATGCCGCATCCCGTTCCTCAACGGCGGCCTCTTCGAACCCCTCGCCGGATACGACTGGCAACGCACGAATCTCGGGTTTTCCAACGCCCTTTTCACCAATGAGGAACCGACCGGCCAAGGCGACACCGGGTCCGGCATCCTCGATGTCTTCGACCGCTACAACTTCACCGTCAACGAATCCGAACCGCTGGAAATCGAAGTCGCCATCGATCCCGAAATGCTTGGAAAGGTCTTTGAAAACCTCATCGAGGAAAACCGGCGCAAGGGCCTGGGGGCGTTTTACACCCCCCGCGAGATCGTTCATTACATGTGCCAGGAAAGTCTCATCAACTACCTGGATACGACCCTCAACACCCACACTGAGCCAATCCATGAGGGGAGGCGCACGCAAGCCTCCCTGTTTGGTGACACCAAGACCGAGCAAACGCTTCTGACCACATCGCGGCGGGAAGAACGCATTTCCCGCACCGACATCGAGACCTTCATCCGCGAGGGCGAGCAGGCGGCGCATTACGAAGCCGCCCGAAAGGACGGCACGGTCAGTTACGCCCGCAGGCTGCCCAAGCCCGTCGAAACCCACGCCCGTGCTTTGGACAATGCCCTCGCGAGTATCACGGTTTGCGACCCCGCCATTGGTTCCGGTGCCTTCCCGGTCGGGATGATGACCGAGATCGTCCGCGCCCGCATGGCTTTGAATCCGTATATGGTAGAAGCGGCGTCCCCGCCGCTTGGGTTTCTGGAAAGCGGCGGGGACGCCGCTTCTACTTCCCGCTCCCCCTACCACTTCAAACGCCACGCCATTCAGAACTCGATCTACGGAGTGGACATCGATCCCGGAGCGGTGGAAATCGCCAAACTCCGGCTTTGGCTCTCCCTCGTCGTGGACGAGGAGGATGTCCGGCAAGTCCAGACGCTGCCGAATCTCGATTACAAGGTGGTGGTCGGAAATTCGCTCCTCGGGGTGGAGAAGGACTTGTTCAACATCGAAGCCTTCAACAAGCTGGAGAAGCTGAAACCCCGGTTCTTCGATGCTTCAGACCGGGACAAGAAGGCCAAGCTGAAGGGAGAGATCGAGGCACTGATCCATGATTTGACCAACGGCAAGGAGATCTTCGATTTCGAGATTTATTTTTCGGAGGTATTCCATGCCAAAAAGGGTTTCGATGTGACTATTGCGAATCCCCCGTATGTGCCAATTAAGGATATTACGATGGCTGATAGGAAGATTTTTGAGCAATATTACGACTTCGCGACAGGGCGTTTTAACTTGTTCTACCTTTTTGTAGAACGCATCAAATTGCTGTCAGCGACTGATGGAACGAGCGCCTTTATTATTCCAGACCGCATTTTGCTCAACACTCAGTGCAAGGCCATCCGGCATTGGCTCTTGAATTCCAATACGCTCCTTGAACTCGTTTCATTTGCTGAACAGGTTTTTGAAACAGCAGTCGTTGATTCGATTTTATTGCTTTTCCAGAAGTCGTCTAGGAAGACAAATGTTACTCAAGCTCGACGCAAAGTTTCCGAAAAGGAAATTGTAAAAACAGCATTGCTAGAGATACCTTTTTCCTATTTTGAGTTATCCCCATCCTCACAATTTGACTTGAATTACAGCGCGCCTAAACACGGCCTCATTTCAAAAGTAAGAAATGCTTCCATTCTGCTTGAAACGATTTCGGATACTAGAGATGGAATTATTCAGGGCAAAGTTGAGGACCTGCTTTTTATCACTAAACCAATAGATATCGCGAGCAAGAAACTATTGTTTGGGGAAAACATCAACTCATACGCAATTCGTTTTGCAAATTATTGGGTTAATTATATTCCTGACGCTTTGATGCAAGAGGAAATCAAGCGCCGAGGTCCGGGCGTTCGTCCAGGGCTTTGGATGAGAGATGCTGCCATATTTGAACGGCCAAAAATTCTCACTCGCCAGACCGCCGATCGCATAATAGCTGCATTCGACGAAAGCCACTTTTACTACGCCAATACTCTACATGGAACGACAATTACCCATTCTGAATATGATCCTCGATATGTTCTCGGTGTCTTGAACAGCAAAATCACTACGTGGTTCTATCGCTCAAATACGGATGAGGAAGGAAAGGTCTTTGCTCAGATCAAGATCGAACTTCTGCGGAAACTTCCCATTCCTCAGTCTGACAAAACTGCACAAAATCAAATCGTCAAACTAGTCAAGGAAATTGAGGAAGCTAAGGCCTCGGATCCCGCTGCAGATACTTCCAAACAGACATCACTAATCAATGCCACCGTCTATCGTCTATACAATTTGACCCCCGAAGAGATCGAGATCGTTGAATCCTCAGCGAAATGAACCCCAACCACATTGGCCCCGAGCGGGTAGAGACACCATGATCACACGACTTAAAATCAACGGCTTCAAGAATCTGCAGGATGTCGATTTGTATTTCAGCGAGTTCACCTGCATCGCGGGGCCGAACGGGAGCGGGAAGTCGAATCTCTTTGATGCCATCCAGTTTTTGAACCTCACCGCCTCGAGAACCATCCTTGAGTCGGCGCTGGCAATCCGGGGAGACGGCGGCAAGGCATCGAACCCGGAGCATATTTTCTGCCATGGTGGCGAAAAGGGAAAACGCCAGATGGATTTTTATGTCGAAATGATCGTGCCGCCCGCCGCGCAGGATGATTTGAATCAGACGGCGAAGGCCACGTTTACATTTCTCACCTATGAGCTCTCCATCGCGGAACGAGCAACTCCCGGAACCAATATGCCGCTGGAGATCGTGAAAGAACAGCTCAGCTACCACCCATGGACCAAGGCGACCAAGCTCCTGCACTTCAAAAACTCCCCGGCTTGGCGTGCCAGCCTCAAACAAAAAGGCGAAGGAGGAGGCCGGCGGGATTATTTTATATCCACCATCGAAGAGGACCATGAGCGCGTCATCCGGCGCCATCAGGATGGCGGGAGTTCCGGCAAACCCTTCCCGGCCCTGGCGAAAAACCTTCCCCGCACCGTGCTCTCCACGGCCAATGCCTCGGAGTCACCGACCGCGCTTTGCGCGAAGCGAGAAATGGAGTCGTGGCGATTTCTCGCCCTGGAGTCGTCCAGCCTCCGCGCACCCGACAGCTACAACGAGCCGACGTCCATTGATGTGCACGGCCGCCACATGCCCGCAACGCTCCACCGCCTGATTGATTCCAAGACCGATGGCCGACAGGTTGCCGCCCGGCTTGCCGGACGGCTCACCGAATTGGTTGAGAACGTGAAAAGCATCCAGCTCGACGAGGACGCGGTGCGGGAAGCCTACTCGATTGTCGTAAACGACCACTCGGGAAATGCCATCCCGGCCCGAGGGCTGTCCGATGGCACCCTGCGATTTCTTGCGTTGGCCATTCTCGAAGAAGATCCGCTGCTGACCGGCGTCATTTGCCTCGAGGAGCCGGAGAACGGCATCCACCCGAAACGCATCCCCGCCATGATCGCCCTCCTGCGAGACATTGCCGTGGACCCGGTGGAAGAGTGTGGCGAAGACAACCCCCTGCGGCAGATCATCATCAACACCCACTCCCCGCTTGTGGTTTCGGAGGTGCCGGATGACAGTTTGATGATCGTGGTTGACCGGGCGAGGCGATACGAGGAAAGGCTCATCCAAGTGCCCACATTCATCGGCTTGCCGAAGACATGGAGACAGGAAATCACCGGCGACGCGATCTCCCGCGGTTTGCTTCTGCCCTACTTGAACCCTATTCAGGCAAATTCCAAAGACCAGAGAAATTCCCGGCGCGTGGCGGATCGGGAGGATTTGCAGATGCTGCTCCCGAACCTTGAGAAAACCCCGGAATGAAGAAGTTCACCCTGCTGGCCGACGGAACCTCCGACCGGGCACTTCTTTCTGTCTTGAGGTGGATGCTGTCCCAACATCACGGAAACCTTGAGTGGATCGGACAGACCGCAGAAGTGCAAAACCTGCCTAAAAAACCCAAGGGACTCGCGGGTCGCATTCGCGCAACTTTAGAACTTTTCCCGGCAGACGTTCTGTTTGTTCACCGGGACGCAGAAAAGGAATCCCCCGACAGGCGAAGGGAGGAGATCGCATCGGCGTTTTCTGAAGTCAAAGTGGCGGCGTCTCCTGTTCCCATACCCGTGATTCCCGTCCGGATGACCGAATCATGGCTTCTGATTTCGGAGGCAGCCATTCGCGGGGCATCGGGCAATCCGGGCGGACGAATTGCTCTTCAGGTGCCCGCCATCAGAAACTTGGAAGGAATCCCGGATCCAAAAGAGGTTTTGAAGAACCTTTTGATTGCAGCCAGCGAACTGAAAGGGAGAAGGCGGAAAAAATTCCACTTTCCCGAGCATCGCGCCCGAGTTCCTGATTTCATCGAAGATTGGAGCGTGATTCTACAGATTCCGTCGGCAGCCAGAGTTTATGATGATATCGCCTCGCTGGAATTTCACGAAAAGACAATCGCCAGCAGCCCATGAGTCTGGCCGAGGGGGAAAGCGCCTTCGGAAGTCACCGCTCTGACCCGAAGGGTTTAAGAATCGCTTCTGTCGCAAGAAAAATCGCACATTTTTCTCAGCCTCTGATGGATATTCCTCTGCGGCGTCTGTAAGATAAGACCATGAACCGGCGCTCGCGCACACTTGATCTCGGCTCTTCCAGCACAGGCATCAGGCCCTGGATTCTTCCCGCCCTGGTCCTGTCGCTGCTTTTGCATGTCCTCTTCTGGATGTGGTCCAACAAGGTGACCATCAACCCGCTGAGCGGTGTGGACTATGATCCCAACCCGCCCCGGCGGTTTGAGCTCAAGAGCGTGGATCTCGACCCCCGCCTGCGCAACCCCGCCCCGGCCGAGGCCAGGCGCGTTGCGACTTCCCCGGTCGCCGTAAAGCTTCCCGACGAGCAGGTCGCGCTGGAAAAATTTTCCGGCGACCAACCCATTCTCCCGCCGGCGCCGAAGCTGGACAATTCCATCCTCTCCGAGACCCCGAAGCTCTCGCCGCCCTCCCTGACGAGTGCCCTGCAATCCGTGCAATCCAAGGATGCCGCATTTCCGGACGACCGGGCGCTGGCCAGCGAGTTGCTTTCCGAAAAGCCGTCCCTCAGCGAAACCCCGGCAGTCCAACTGCCCGGCCCGGGATTTGAAAAGGGCGTGAAGTCCGCCGGGGGAGGCTCGCCCGGCGTGGAAAAGGGGTTCAGCAACCTCGACGATTTGCTCGCCCAGACCGGCCCCCTCACCCCGGAGACAGCCCCGATCCTGATGCCCACCGATCTGCTCTTCGACTACGATTCCCCCGGTCTCCGCATGGAAGCTCTCGAAAGTCTCCAGAAACTCGGCCGCCTCATCCAGCGCAATCCCGGCGCGCGATTCCTCATCGAAGGGCACACCGATGCTTTCGGCTCCGACGAATACAACCTCGAACTCAGCCGCAAACGCGCCGAATCGGTCAAGGCCTGGCTGACAGAAAGCCTGGGGCTCCGCGGCGACGCCATTCAAACGATCGGCTACGGGGAATCCCGCCTCCTCGTCCCGGAAAATGGCACCATCGGACAGCAACAGATCAACCGACGCGTCGAGATTGTGATCCGCGCTCCGGAATCATGATTTCCTCCAACGAACAAAAACTCGAAAGAACAGCGCGCGACCTCTCAGAACGGACGAATCGGAAACGGGATGACCCGATCACGATTTTCAAGGGTTTCCGGAAAGTGGAGGAACAAAGGCTCCGGATGTGGCACAACGCGGGCGGCGGCGGACGGGAAATCACCCGCCAACGCTCGGATCTCGTCGATATTCTTTTCCGGGAACTCTTCGGGGGCGTGGTCGCTTCCCACGCTTCCAAAGGCCTCTCCGGCAGGCTCTGTGTCGCGGCCTTCGGAGGTTACGGCCGCCGGGAGCTCACGCCCTTCAGCGATGTGGACATCCTTTTCCTCCAGGGCAGCCCCAGGCAGGACAAGGAGGTCGAGGAGATCATCCGTCAAACCCTCGTGCTCCTGTGGGATCTCGGGTTCAAGGTCGGGCACGCGACACGCACGATCGCGCAGGCGGTCAAAAAATCCAACGAGGACATGATCACGAAGACCTCGATGCTGGAGTCGAGGTTCCTTGCCGGCGAGCGCGAGATCTTCCTCCGCTTCAAGGAACGGTTCCAGGAGGAATGTGTGCGCGGACACGAGAAGGAATACATCGCCTGGCGGCTGAACAACCAGGCGGACCTCCGGCTCAAGCACGGGGCGAGCGTGTTCCTCCAGGAGCCCAACGTGAAAAATGGAGTCGGCGGCCTCCGCGACTACCAGAGCCTCCTTTGGATCTCCCATTTCAAGCTGGGACTGATGACGACGGCCAAGCTTGTCGAAGCCAAAATCCTGCGTGAAACCGAGCGCCGCCCGCTCGAAAACGGTTACGATTTCCTGCTGAGAACCCGCACCGAGATGCACTACCTGAATCAGCGGGCTGCGGACACCCTCACCCTCCAGCTCCAGGGAAAAGTCGCCGTGGCGTTCAATTACCAGCAGAAAACCATCCTCCGCAGAGTCGAGGCCTTCATGAGGGATTTTTACAGCCACACACGGAACATCCATCTTCTCACCGATGCCGCCCTCCAGCGGATGGAGGCAAGGCCGGCCCAAAAGCCGGCCGGCCTGCTCGGCATGTTCGGAGCAAAGCCGAAAACCGAAAAGTTCGACGGATTCCTCGCCCGGCGGGGTCTCATCGAGCCGGAGTCGCGCGAAATCTTCCACGACGACCCGTATCGGATGATCCGGGCTTTTCACCATGCCCAGGTTCGCCAGCTCGGGTTCCATGCCGAGCTTTCCGACCTCATCCGCCGCCGGCTGCCCCTGGTGAACAGGACGTTCCAATATGCGCGCGCCGCGCGGGAGACGTTCTTTGCCATCCTGTCACGAAAAGGCGAGGTCGGCCCGGTTCTGCGGCTGATGCACAATCTCGGGTTCCTGGGACGCTACGTGCCGGAGTTCGGGGCGCTCGACTGCCTTGTCCAGCACGAGTTCTACCATCGCTACACCGCGGACGAACACACCCTGGTCTGCATCGAAAAACTCGATGCCATGCTCTTTGAGGACTCCGAAAAGCTGAGCGGATACCGGAAGATTTTCCAGAAAATCGAGGATCCGGCGATCCTCTATCTGGCGCTTCTTCTCCATGACACCGGCAAGGCGGCGAACGAACGCAACCACGAGGAGGCCAGCGCCACCCTCGCTCACAAGGTTGCCCGGCGCCTCCAGTTGTCCCCGGAACGGCGGCGCATGCTCATCACCCTCGTGGACTCGCACTACGTGCTTTCCAAAATGTCGCAATCGAGAAACCTGGAAGATCCCGCCACGATCGAGGAGTTCGCCCGCATCATCCTCGACCGGAAAAACCTCGATGCGCTCATGCTCATCACCCTCGCGGACGGGATGGGAACCAGCGACCAGAACTGGTCGGATTGGAAGGAGGCTCTCGTCTGGTCGCTCTACCGCAAGACCTGCCAATTCCTCGAAGGCGGCCCCGCGGCCGTGCAGGAACTCCGGCGCAACCGCGAGGAGCGGCAGCAGGCGATCCTCCGCAAGCTCGGACGCGATTTCGCCGAGGAAGCCGGAGCCCATTTCCAGTTCATGCCGGACAGGTATTTCCAGATGTTCGAATACGAGGAAATCGCCGCCCACCTCCGTCTCTTCCGCACATTTTTTGAAAACCAGAGGAAGGAAGGGGCTCTCTCGCTGGCTCCTGTCTTTCACTGGGTTCCACGCCCGGAGCAAAGCCACAGTGAAGTCTGGGTGTGCGGATGGGACCGCCCCCGCTTGCTGGAGCGGATCGCCGGCGCTTTTCTTTCCGCCCAGATCAACATTCTCAGCGCCGACATTTTTACGCGGAGCGACAACCTTGCCCTCGACATTTTTCATGTCGCCAGCACCCAGCATCAGCCGGTCACCAGCCAGAAGGATATCGACCGCGTGGAAACCCGCCTCGCCGACTCGCTGACTGTCGAGGATTTCGATTTCACGCCGCTGATCAACAGGGAAGCCCGCCTGCGGACCTACCGGCTTTCGCAGGATTTCGACCTCCCCACCCGCATCACGATCGATAATTCCTCGCATCCGATCTACACGCTGCTGGACATCCAAACCCCGGACCGGCTCGGCCTGCTCTACGATCTGCTGCGGGCGATGGGCTCGGCCGGGCTGATCATCGAGCTTTCCCGGATCACCACGGAGATGGATGTCGCGATGGATTCCTTCTACATTCACAGCAAGGACGGCCAGAAAATCGCCGACGCGGCGGCCATCAGGCGTCTCCACCGGCTCCTGCAACGCGCGGCGGTGAAAGTCGAGGGCTGACCCGCGTCTCGGACCCGCGCGCAAAGGGGCCGGGAGTCTCCTGCCACTTGAAAAACCGAGCGGACCGCGTAGATTGAACACCATGAAATCTCTGATCACCGCCGCCGCGCTCATGGTTTCCCTGCCATCGATGGTGCCCGCAGCACAAACCCCGCCGGCCGCTCCGCCGGGAGCCCTGCGGCAGATGAATGATTCGTTTTCCGGTGTTTTTGAAAAAGTCGCCCCGGCGGTGGTCGTCATCGAATCCCAAAGCCCGGTCCAGGCTCCCATCTCCGGTCTCCCGCAGGGCCTGGAATTTTTCCTCCGCTCTCCCGACGGCAAACCGTTCGGGGAATATCCGAATGTGGGCACGGGATTTTTGTTCCGCGCGGACGGATACATCCTCACGAATTTCCATGTGGTGGGAAACGCCGGGGCCATCTCGGTCAAGCTGCACGACGGCAGAAAATTCCCCGCGACCGTGGTCGGGGGCGACGAGCGGAGCGACGTGGCGGTCCTGAAGATCGAGGGGGATCATTTTCCCGTGGCCAACCTGGGCGACAGTGACGCTGTGCGTGTCGGGGAATTTGCGTTCGCCATCGGCACTCCCATGGAACTGCCCTACACGTTCACGGTCGGAGTGGTCAGCGCCAAAGGCCGCAATTTGCAAATCGGTGGGGGCTATGAATTCATCCAGACCGATGCGTCCATCAACCCGGGAAACAGCGGCGGTCCCCTCTGCGATATCGAGGGCCGCGTCGTGGGGATCAATGCCCTCATCAGCGGCACCAACCGCGGGCTCGGCTTCTCGATTCCCATCAATACGGCAAAAAGTATCGCGGACCAGTTGATGACCAAGGGCCGCGTGGTGCGTCCGTGGCTGGGAATCGGCATCGCCGGCATCGAGGAATCTTCCTACCTGCAAAGGCTGTTCCCGGGCGTGCCGAAGGGGGTCGTCGTGAGCAGCATCGAGGAGGGGGCCCCGGTGGAATCCAGCGATTTGCAGGCCGGAGATGTCATCCTCAAGGTGGATGGATCGGAGGTGTCCATGGCCAGCGACCTCCAGCACGAAATCCTTTCAAAAAAGATCGGCCAGAAGGTGCAGCTCGAGGTTTGGCGCGCGGGCCGTACGGCCCGCGTCGACGTCATGACCGGCGAACAGCCGGATCCCCTGGTCCGGGTCTCGAC
>JBAYWC010000017.1:0-32702 GCA_041674265.1 Terrimicrobiaceae bacterium | reverse complement strand
CTAAGAGTGCGCCGGCCGGGATGTATGCGATGGAGGTCTTCGGGCATTTGGGACTCGTGGCGGCGGTGCGAGGCAAACTGGTTTTTGCCAAAGATGTCCGGCAGGTTCTGGCCTATGTGGAAAGCGGAAATGCGGATGCGGGCATTGTCTATGGGAGCGATGTGACGGGCCCAACCGCCGTGCGCCCCGTGGCGGAGGCTCCCCCGAACTCGCACAAAAAGGTCGAGTATCCGGCAGCCATCGTCAGAGCTGCGGCCCATGCCACCGAGGCGGCGTCCTTTCTGGACTTTCTGGGGTCCCCGCGGGCGGCGGCGCTTTTCAAAACGACCGGATTTGCTACAAGCTCTGGGCCGTGATGGATTGGTCTCCTGTTGTCATTTCACTAAAAACGGCATTCTGCGCCACGGCGGCCACCATGCTGTTCGGGCTTGCCGCCGCCCGCTGGCGCATCAAGCGGCAGGGTCCGCTGGTCGAGTTTCTCGACGGGGTTCTGCTCTTTCCCCTGGCCTTGCCACCGACGGTTGTGGGGTTGGTCCTGCTCATGATCTTCGGGCGGAATTCTCCGGTTGGCGGGGCGCTCGCGTCCGTCGGGCTCGGTGTCATTTTTACATGGCCCGCAACGGTCATCGCCGCAACAGCCGTGGCTTTTCCGATCATGTATCACACGGCCAAAGGGGCATTCCAGCAGATGGACGGCGAGTTGCTCGATGCGGCGAGGGTTTTCGGATACTCCGAGAGGCGGATCCTCTGGCAGATCATGCTTCCGCTGGCATGGCCCGGGATTCTTGCCGGCTTGATCCTGACCTTTGTCAGGGCGCTTGGAGAATTCGGGGCGACGCTCATGCTGGCGGGAAATATTCCCGGACGCACGCAAACGATTCCGATTGCCATTTTCTTCCATGTGGAGGGAGGGGACATGCTTGGCGCCCTGATGCTTTCCTGCATCATTGTCGGCATCTCAGCCACCGCGCTTTTCGTGCTCGCCCGGCTCGGCCCCGTCCGGTTGTCGCAGAATGTCTTCAGAGATCCAATACGGTCGAATAAACGCCGGTGATCTGCGAGATCAGGGAGAACATGCGGAAGACGACGAGGCCCGCAATCAGAAGATAAAGGATTCTCGGGAGCCATTCCGTGAGGGACTCGATGCGTTTGAAAAAGCGTTCGCGGCAGATCCCCGCCCATCGCGTGATTTCCTCCTCCAGCCTGCCGGAAGCCTCCGCAACGTGGAATGCGCGTTCCAGATCCACCGGGAATGTCCGTGAGGTGGCGAGGGAGTCGGCGAAGCCGGCACCCGAGCGGATGGCAGGAATCGCGGCGGACGCGGCCGCCTCCACGGAGGCGCTCTGGCTGGCATGTCCGGCCCGGCGGAGACTGGAAAGCACGCCGTCCGCGGATCGGATGCCGAGCGAGAGGACAAGGCAGAACCGGGCCAGCGCCGCATCCCGGAAGAAACCGCCAATGACCGGAAGCGTACGGATCCATCGATCGGCCACCGTGCTCGATTGAAAAGCCCGCGCAAGAATCCAGAACAAAAGAACGAAGACTCCGCCGATCAGGTAGGCGGTGCCGAGAAAGAGGGCGGCCTGCGTGAAAAACCCGGCAAGACTTCCGGCGATGATGGCAGGCGGAATCGACAGCAGCAGGGCTCCGAGATGGAGAATGAAGAGCGGGTAAAGAGACGCCGTGACGGCGCGGTTCCTGCCGCGCGCGAGGTTCGCATAGTAATCCGCCAATTCCCGGCAGGCCTCCTCGAGTCTTCCGCTCTGCTCGCCGGCGGCAAGGATCTCTCTGTCAACCCGCGAAAAGCCGCCCGACTTCAGCGCGGCATCGAGTCCCTGGTTGACGAGACCACCGGCGATGCGGGCCGCGGCAGCCGCCCGGTCGCGCCCGCGGGCGAGATGTTCCAGCGCGCGCTGGAGGGGGATGCCGCTTCGAAGCATCTGGGCGGTATCGTGAAAGAAGTGCTCTTTGTCTTGGAAGCGGAGTTGCACGATCGATAGGGGTGTGGATGATCATGACTGTGACCGGAATTTTGAGCGAGGACATAAAATTTCTCAGGGCTGCCTTGGTGGAGGCCGCAAAGGGGAGGGGGCGGACGCATCCGAATCCCGCTGTCGGGGCCGTCGTGGTCAGGAACCGGCGGGTTCTCTCGCGCGGCTGGCACCGTGCGGCGGGTTGCCCCCACGCGGAGATCGAGGCGTTGGGAGGATTGAAGAAGACCTCCGACGCGCGGGGAGCGACCCTCTATGTGACGCTTGAGCCCTGCTCGACGCACGGGCGCACGCCGCCCTGCACGCAGGCGATCATCGACGCGGGTATCCACCGGGTCGTCTACGGAGCCCGCGATCCCAACCCAATCCATGCCGGGCGGGCGGACAGGATCCTGAAAAAGGCCGGGGTGGCCGTGACACGCGGCGTCCTGGAACAGGAGTGCGCCTTGTTGAACGAGGCCTGGAACAAGTGGATCGCGACCGGGTTTCCTTTTGTGGTGGTCAAGGCGGGGATGAGTCTTGACGGCTGCATCGCTTCCCCGCCGGGAAAGAGATGGATTACCTCGGAGGAATCGAGGCTTGATGCGATGAGGTTGAGAGCGGGTTGCGGGGCCATCCTTGTCGGAGGAGAGACCGTCCGCGCGGACAATCCCCGGCTTACGGTTCGCGGAATTACCGGTGCCCTTCAACCGTTGCGGGTGGTCTGGACGCGGTCGGGAAAACTTCCCCGCATGAGCCATCTTTTCACCGATGAATTCCGTCAAAAAACCCTTGTCTATGAGAACGTCCCTCTCCGCAAGGTATTGAAGGACCTGGCAGGCAAGGGGGTGGAAAAGGTGCTCGTCGAAGGGGGGGGGCGGACGCTGGGCGATGTCATGGATCGACGGCTTGCGGACAGCGTGGTTCTCTATGTCGCCCCGGTTCTCAGCGGCGGCGGAGTGCCCGCCATCGCGGGCCGGGGTGCCGGCTCCAACGAGAAAGGGATTCGGCTCAAGGAGGTGACCTATCGAAGGCTCGGCCCGGATCTCAAAATAGAGGGACGGGTGTGAAGAGCTTCCCGCCGGGGACATAGAATTCCTGCTTTTTGTTTGTACCGAAATCGCCCCTCTCAAAATCAACGCCTTACCTCGTTATCGAAAAGTGCCCTGGCCTCGCCGAGGTATTATTTAGAATAATTCTTGATCCAGAATATTTGCGCGGTAAGTTGCAGCATCATGACGAAGCAATCGACGGCCAATCCGGGATATGAGGAGAGGATCAGCCACAACGGGCACCGTCTGACCCCGCAGAGGCGCGGGGTTTACGACGTGCTGCTTGCCGAGAGGGACCATCCGACAGCCACCGAGGTCTTCCTGCGCGCGAAAAAGCGGATTCCCGGGATTTCGTTGGCCACGGTTTACAACTGCCTGGAGACGCTGGTGGATTGCGGTCTCGCCAAGCAGGTCAATGTGGACCGCGATGCTACCCGGTATTGTCCCAACCTCAGCGAACACGGGCATTTCATCTGCGAGCGCTGCGGGAAAGTCCATGATGTTCCCGTTGCCAAGGGCCCGCGGGCCGGGCATCTCTGGCAGCTTCCCAAAAATTTTTCCGTCACCCAGACAGAGGTCACCGTGCGCGGCCTGTGCCCGGATTGCCACCCCTGAAATCCCTTTTTACCCATATGTCACTCCACATCCAAAACCTGCACGCCAACATCGGCGACCGCGAAATCCTGCGCGGTCTCAATCTCGAAGTCCCGCAAGGGGAGGTTCATGCCATCATGGGCAAGAACGGATCGGGCAAGAGCACCCTTGCCAAGGTGATGGCGGGCCATCCGGACTACGAGGTGACCGCCGGCGCGGTCCTGCTCGATGATTTCGCGCTCCTGGAAATGGACGAGCCCGACGAGCGCGCCAGGGCCGGGCTTTTCGTCGCCTTCCAATACCCGATGGAAGTTCCCGGTGTTTCGATCGCCAACTTCATCCGCGCGGCCCGGCAGGCGGTCCTTCCCGAGGGGGAGGAACTCGATGCCGTCGAATACTACGAGGAACTCTACGCCAAAATGGATTCCTTGAAGATCCCTCGCAATTTTACCTCCCGCGCGGTCAACGAGGGATTCTCGGGCGGGGAAAAGAAGCGCTGCGAGATCTTGCAGCTCGCGATGCTGGCTCCGAAATACGCGGTCCTGGACGAGACCGACAGCGGGCTCGACATCGACGCGCTGAAGGTGGTTTCCGACGGGGTCAATGCCTTGCGTTCGCCCGGCCGCGGATTTCTTGTGATCACCCACTACCAGCGGCTATTGGATTACATCGTGCCCGATGTCGTCCATGTGATGGTCGATGGCCGGATCGTTCTCAGCGGAGACAAGGATCTCGCCCTGAAACTCGAGGCCGAGGGGTACGACTGGGTCGAAAAAGAGGTTCTCGCCACCGCCTGAAAACACCATGAATACCGAAACCAAACCCGATGTGGATATCGACCGCTCGGTCGGTGACTTCAGCTACGATATCAACTACGAGTTCGATGCCGGGCTGGGATTGACCGAGAGGACGATCGACTACATTTGCGATGTCAAGAAGGACCCGGACTGGATCCGCGAATTCCGGAAGGACGCGCTGCGCAAGTTCCAGGCCATGCCGATGCCCACCCACTGGGCGAGCCATGACCTCGATAACATCGTTTTCGACAACATCCGCTATTACCTGTCCCAGGGAACCGCGCCGAAACGTTCGTGGGATGACGTGCCGGCGGATGTCAAACGCACGTTCGAGCGCCTGGGAATCCCCGAGCAGGAGAGGAAATTCCTCGCCGGCGTCGAGGCCCAGTTCGACAGCGAGGCCGCCTACTCGAACATCAAGGCGGCGGTCGGCGAGCAGGGAGTGATCTTCGTGGGATCGACCGACGGGCTCCAGAAGCGCCCGGAACTTTTCCGGAAATGGTTCGGGAAGGTCATTCCGACCGGGGACAACAAGTTCAGCGCGTTGAACAGCGCGGTTTTTTCCGGCGGCTCGTTCATTTACATCCCGCCGGGCGTGAAGGTGAAGCATCCGCTCCAGGCCTACTTCCGGATCAACGCCGAGAATTTCGGCCAGTTCGAGCGCACGCTGATCATCGCGGATGAAGGCAGCGAGGTCACATACATGGAAGGCTGCACGGCGCCGAAATTCGAGACAGCCACGCTGCACAGCGCGGTCGTCGAACTCGTCGCGCTCAAAGGCGCGAAAATCCAGTATATCACCGTCCAGAACTGGTCGGCCAATGTCTTCAACCTCGTGACCAAGCGCGGTCTCGCCCACGAGGAGGCGGAAATCAAGTGGATCGACTGCAACATCGGCTCCCGCCTCACGATGAAATATCCGGGCGTGATCATGAAGGGCCGCAAGGCGCGCGGCGAAGTCATTTCCATCGCGCTGGCGGGCGACGGGCAACACCAAGACACCGGCGCGAAGATGGTCCACGCCGCGGACGACACGACGAGCAACATCGTCTCGAAGAGCATCAGCCTCGGCAAAGGCCGTTCCACCTACCGCGGCCTCGTGCAAATCGGCCGGCACCTCAAGGGCTGCCGGAACAACACCGAGTGCGACGCCCTGCTCATCAATACCGACAGCCGCACGGACACCTACCCGGCGATCACGGTCCACGGCAGGGAGAACGCCTGCCAGCATGAGGCCTCGGTCAGCAAGATCAACGCCGAGCAGATCTTCTACATGCAGCAGCGCGGGATTCCGAAGGCCGCCGCGATGAGCCTGGCGGTCAATGGGTTCGTCAACGATCTCGTGCAGCAATTCCCGATGGAATACTCGGTCGAGTTGAAGCGCCTGATCGATCTGGAAATGGAAGGTTCGGTCGGTTGACCCCGGCCCGGGAAATTCGTGATCATGAGCACGTCAATTATGGAAAATGAATGGGAGGCCGCTGTCTGGCCGGAATGGTTCGATCAAGCGGCCGCCGTCCGGGAATACGAGTCCACCCCGCGTCCGACGCGCAAGGACGAATCCTGGAGATTCGCGAATATTTCAGCCCTGGACCTTTCAGGCTTTGTGCCGGCCCCGGCGGTCTCGAATGAGGGGCGCCTCATCGTGGCTTCGCGCGGCATGGACCAATCCGCCGCAAAGATGATCTTTGCCAACAACGCGCTCGTTCATGAAGACGCCTCCCGGCTTCCAGATGGCGTGATCTTCACCCCGCTGGATGTGGCGGCCCGCGAACACGCGCCGCTCTTCAGAAAATACTTCATGGCCCAGCCGGTCGAACTGGGATCCCACAAATACGCGGCCCTGCACAAAGGACGGGTCTCGGGCGGGGCATTTCTTTACATCCCGCCGGACACGGAAGTTTCGCTGCCTGTGGAAATTTTCCATTGGGTCGAGGGCGCGGGATCGTCGGTTTTTCCGCACACCTTGATCGTCTGTGCCGAGAACAGCAAGGTGACGGTCGTGGATCGCTTCCAAAGCGCCGATGGGCTCAAGGCCTTTGCTTGCGGGGTCAATGACCTGCACCTCGCGTCCGGAGCGAAGTTGACCTATGTCGCCGTGCAGGATTGGTCCCGGGATTCCCTCGCGTTCCACCTGAACTCGACCCTCGTGGACCGGGGTGCGCTCTGCACATCCCTCACGGCGAATTTCGGTGGCGGCACCGTCCGTGGTGAAAGCCTCAGCAGGCTCGTCGGCGAGGGGGCCCGTAGCGAGATGTATTCGATCAATCCGATGGATGGCGAACGGGCGGTTGACCAGAGAACGCTGCAGGACCATGTGGCACCCAATGCCTCCAGCGACCTCCTTTATCTCAACGCCCTCGATGACAAGTCTCGGACAATCTTCGCCGGCCTCATCAAAGTGCAGCCCGGCGCGCACGGGACCGACGCCTACCAGAAGGTCCGCAATCTCATCCTCAGCGACGAGGCGGATCCGAATTCCATGCCCGGCCTGGAAATCCTGAACGACGACGTCCGCTGCACCCACGGCGCGACCAATGGACCCATCAGCGAGGAGGAATTGTTTTACTTGCAAGCCCGGGGCATCCGCCGCGAGGCAGCCAGCAGGCTCATCGTCAATGGATTCTTCAATTCCCTCCTGGAAAAAATTCCGGATCTGGAACTCCGCGAATACGTCGGGAAACTTGTGGCCCACCGCCTGTCGGTTTCCCGCGTGTGATCCCCTCTTCCGGGGAGCGGTCGAAGGAATCGCTGGAAAATTGAGGATCCGAGTCAGCGCGCGGCCGTCGGCACAAACACATGCGCCATTCCGGCGGCCTCCGCCGCCTCGATGCCGGTCGGGCTGTCCTCGAAAACCACGCAGTCCCGCGCAGGCACTCCCAGTTGCCTGGCCGCTTCCAGAAACGGGTCCGGCGCCGGCTTCCCATTGGCGTAATCTTCGGCGCAGACCACCGCATCGAAGAGTTCCGTGACGCCGAGCGCCGCAAGTGTCGCGTCCACCAGCTCGTGGTGTCCGCCCGAGGCAACGGCCAGGGGAGCGGAACCATGGATGGTTTTCGCGAAACCCAGAACCAACCCCACCGGCTTCACCTCCGGGATGAGCGCGAGATAATAATCCTCTTTCCGGCGCACGGTTTTCTCGACATCCAGCGAAAGGCCGAACATCGCATTCAATTCCACGACGATCACGGAGGTGGGTTTTCCTCCCCAGGAATAAAACAACCCCTCGGGAAATTTTCCTCCGAAGTCATCCATCGCCCGTGTCCATGCCCGGAAGTGAAGGGGCATTGTGTCCGCGAGGGTGCCGTCACAGTCAAAAATGTAGCCGCCAAACCGGCGGGTTGGAAAAGCGATATTCACGCGCGGGAGAATCAACGGAACCTCACACGCTGTCCATATTCTTTCTGTAATACAGCCTCGACAATTCGACCTACGACTTTGTGGGCAACGAAGCCTGCGTGCCGACGACATCCAGCGCGAATGCCATGACCTACCTCCAGAATCTCGCGCCCGGTTACTTCGGCACGGCCCTGACCGGGACCACCTACACAGACTGGATCTCGACCGACGCGACCCTCATTTCTCCCGCCTACATGGATACGCAGCCGAGCGATGGCGCCTTCTACGATCACATCCCCTTCGCGCCCAACAAATGCATCATCCAGGACAACGGGTTCACCTCGGTGCAGTTCTCGGGCATGTTCCCAACCGACTGCTGGGGATCCGCTCCCTACGACAAGCCTTCCTACATAGCCGATGGACACCCGGCCTCCGGATTTTTTCTCGACTCACTGGCGGCGAGCAATGCCACCCTGTTTTCGATTCTTTATGGCGGCCGCGGAGGAGGGCACGAACTCCTGGCCGGCGGCCTGGATTGGACGGATGCCAATGATGACGGGATCATCCAGCAATCGGAAGGGGCCATCCTGTATTTTGTGGATCCTCTGGACCCGTCCGCGACTTATCCGGAAAAGTCTACGCTAGGTCGAAACGATCCAGGTTCATCACCTTGTTCCAGGCCGCCGCGAAATCCTGGACAAACTTGGCCTGAGAATCCGAACTGCCATAGACTTCCGCCAGGGCGCGAAGTTGGGAGTTGGAACCGAAGACCAGGTCGACGCGCGTGCCGGTCCACTTGAGTTCGCCCGTTTTGCGGTCGCGACCTTCAAAGAGATCTTCCTCCTTCGAGGGCGGCTTCCACTCGGTGCCCATGTCGAGCAGGTTCACGAAGAAGTCGTTGGTCAGCGCTTCGGGCCGTTTGGTGAAGACGCCGGGCTGGGACGGTCCGACATTGGTCTTCAAGACGCGCATGCCGCCGACGAGCACCGTCATTTCCGGCGCGCTGAGCGTCAGCAATTGCGCCTTGTCGACCAGCAACTCCTCGGCCGATATCGAGAATTTGGTCTTGAGGTAGTTGCGGAAGCCGTCCGCGACCGGCTCGAGGAACGCGAAGGAGGGCACATCGGTTTGCTCCTGTGAGGCGTCCATGCGTCCCGGGGTGAAGGGAACTGTGACCTCGTGACCGGCATTCTTCGCCGCCTGTTCGACGCCGGCACAACCGGCCAAAATGATGAGGTCGGCAAGTGAGATCTTCTTTCCGCCGGACTGGGTGCTGTTGAAGGCGCCCCGGATGCCCTCCAGGGTTTCGAGCACCCTGGCCAGTTGGGCGGGCTGGTTGACTTCCCAATCCTTCTGCGGCGCCAGACGGATGCGGGCGCCGTTTGCCCCGCCACGCTTGTCGGAGCCGCGGAACGTGGACGCCGATGCCCAGGCGGTGGAGACCAGTTCTGAGACCGTCAGGCCGGAAGCCAGGACTTTGCCCTTGAGGGAGGCAATGTCCTGGTCATCGATCAGCGGATGATCGGCCGGGGGAATGGGATCCTGCCAGAGGAGTTCTTCCGCAGGAACCTCCGGCCCGAGGTAACGCTCGCGCGGACCCATGTCGCGGTGTGTCAGCTTGAACCACGCCCGGGCGAATGCGTCGGCAAATTGATCCGGATTCTCGAAAAAACGGCGGGAGATTTTTTCGTAGGCCGGGTCAAACCGCAGGGAGAGATCCGTGGTCAGCATGGAAGGCGCGATCCGCTTGGTGGAATCGTGCGCATGCGGCACGGTGCCGGCTCCGGCACCATTCTTCGGCGTCCATTGCTGCGCGCCTGCGGGGCTCTTCGTGAGTTCCCATTCGTAGCCGAACAAGCTCTCAAAGAAATTGTTGCTCCACTTCGTCGGGGTCCTGGTCCAGGTCACTTCCAAGCCGCTGGTGATCGCGTCACCGCCTTTGCCGGTTCCAAAGCTGCTCTTCCAGCCAAGGCCTTGTTCCGCGAGGCCGGCCGCTTCCGGGGCATCCCCGACATGGGACGCCGGACCGGCGCCGTGGGTCTTGCCGAAACTGTGGCCGCCGGCGATGAGCGCCACGGTCTCCTCGTCGTTCATCGCCATGCGGGCGAAGGTCTCGCGGATGTCGTGTGCCGCAGCGATCGGATCGGGATTGCCGTCCGGACCTTCGGGGTTGACGTAGATCAGGCCCATCTGCACCGCGGCGAGAGGATTTTCCAGATTTCGTCCGTGCATGTCCCCATCCGCCGAGTCATCGGATACGAGCGCCGCGCCTTCCTTCTCGACGCCCCCGGGACCATGAGCGTAGCGCTTGTCGCCTCCCAGCCAGGTGGTCTCCCTGCCCCAATAGACGTCTTGATCCGGCTCCCAGGTGTCTTCACGCCCGCCGGCGAAGCCGAACGTTTTGAAGCCCATCGTTTCCAAGGCGACGTTCCCCGTGAGGATCATCAGGTCGGCCCAGGAAATCTTCCGGCCATATTTCTGCTTGATCGGCCAGAGCAGGCGCCGCGCCTTGTCGAGGCTCACGTTGTCCGGCCAGCTGTTGAGCGGCGCAAAGCGCTGTTGGCCTCTGCCGCCTCCGCCGCGGCCGTCACCGGTCCGGTAGGTGCCCGCGCTGTGCCATGCCATGCGGATAAAGAGAGGTCCGTAATGGCCGAAATCCGCAGGCCACCAGTCCTGCGAGTCGGTCATCAGGGCCGCGAGATCTTTCTTCACGGCCGCCAGATCAAGGCTTTTGAACTCTTCCGCGTAGTGGAAGTCGCCGCCCATGGGATTGGATTTGCAGGAATGCTGGTGCAGGAGATCGAGCTTCAACTGGTTCGGCCACCAGTCGCGGTTGGTCGTGCCGGTGCTGGGGGCATGGTGGAATGGGCATTTGGCTTCGGTTGTCATATGTTTTCTCTTTTGATGGGATGAACCCGGTTGATCGGTGGAATTTTCAGCGTTACGCGCGAGGTCGCAGGTAAGAGTCTGTTATTCGTTCAGAATTTGCCTTTCGTCCATTTTTGCGTCTACTGTCCAGAAGGAGGGGACGTTGGAGGAACCCGGGGCTCGCACCAAGAATCCTGTCGTATTGCGACCGAGTATGTGCCAGAAAAATTACCCGAGTCAAGCTGATGGGGGCGTGGGGATCAATCTCGAAGACTGTTTGATCGACAGTCGGAGGAGCCGTCAATTGGAGGCGCTGGCCGGCGCCCAGGCGGGATCACGGAGACATCGCCAACAAACAACCGATCTGCTTGGGACAAATAGATGCCCCTTCCTCTGTGTTCCCCGTTCTCTGTGGTTCCAACGTTTTTTCAGGCTGAAAGTGCTCAGGCCTCCTTTGCGGCCAAAATGCGTTCGGTGTATTTGGCGAGGAGATCGCACTCCAGGTTCACCTCGTCCCCGGATTCGATCTTCCCGAGGTTCGTGGCTTTCCTCGTGTGGGGAATGATCCAGATCGTGAAGGTGCCCGCGCCCACTTCGGCGACCGTCAGGCTGACTCCGTTGATCGCCACCGACCCCTTGTGGGCGATGTAGCGCGCGAATTCCGGCGGCATCTCGAAATCCAACCGGAGGTCGCCGCCTTTGGGGGTCGCCGAGCGGAGGACTGTTGTCGTATCCACATGTCCCTGCACAAAATGCCCGCCCAGCCGCCCGTCGGCCGCCAAGGCGCGTTCCAGGTTGATTTTGGTCCCGGGCCGCGCGGATTTCAAATTCGTGCATTTCAGGGTTTCGTCGAGGAGATCGAATGCCATCTGGCCCTTGCCGTGCGAGGTCACCGTGAGGCAACAGCCGTTGATGGCCACGCTGTCGCCGGTCCGGATCCGCTTTTCGATATGCGGGGCGAGGACGGTGAGCTGTGTGGTTTCCGTGGTGCGGCGCAGCCATTGGCATTCGCCCAATTCTTCAACGAGTCCTGTGAACATTCGGGGATCATTTCCCGGGCGAGGCCTTCGCGCAATGGTTTTCCGTGTCCCGGCACCGGGACGGGCGCATCTGGGATAGTTGCGATCGGCGATGGATGGCCATGCCCCCCGGTCAGACCTGTGCGCTTGCACCTTTCGGAGATGCGCCTCCCGCAACTCTTTCGATGCTTCCTCATTGCTTCACGGAGTCGCCTCTGGTTGATTGTGACGCTTTCCATGGTCATCAGCCGTACGCCCCACAGAATTTCCCTGTTTGGAGGAGGATCCGATTACCCTTCGTGGTATCTGCGTCACGGGGGAGCCGCGCTTGCGGCTTCGATCGACAAGTATTGCTATCTGAGTTGCCGGGATCTGCCTCCGTTTTTCGATCATCGCATCCGGCTGATGTATTCGCAGGTCGAGCAGTGCGCGCATGCCGATGAGATCCGGCATCCGGCGGTGCGGTGCGCCCTGAAACATCTGGGAATCGAGCACGGCGTGGAAATCCATATCAGCAGCGACCTGCCAGCGCGGAGCGGGATGGGCTCAAGTTCTTCGTTTGCCGTGGGCATCCTGCATGCGCTTTACGCGCTCCAGGGGCGGATGTGCAGCAAGGAGAGGCTTGCGCGCGAGGCCGTTTTTCTTGAACAGGAAATCCTCAAGGAAAACGTTGGCTCCCAGGATCAAATGACCGCCGCATACGGGGGGATCAATGTGCTGCGGTTCGGTGAGAGCGGCGAAGTGTCGGTTGCGCCCGTTTTGGTGGCCGGGCGTCGCATCCGCGAATTGCAGTCTCATCTCATGCTCTTCTACACCGGGATTGTTCGGACAGCATCGGATGTCGCCGGCACATTTGTTCCGCGATTGGCGGAGAAGGCGGGTCAAATCCACCGGTTTGTGGAAATGGTGGATGAGGCGGTGGAGATCCTTGAAACCGGGGAAATCCGGGCAATTGGAAGTCTGCTCCACGAGGCATGGATGGCGAAACGCACGTTGAGTGCCGCGGTTTCCAATCCCTCAATCGACGCCCTCTATGAAAGGGCTCTCGCCTCCGGGGCGCTCGGGGGGAAGATCCTGGGCGCCGGCGGGGGAGGGTTCATTCTCTTCTTCGTGCCTCCGGACCGGCAGGAGGCCGTTCGCCGGGCGCTCGCCGGCCTGCTGCATGTTCCTTTCCATTTTGAATTCGGGGGCAGTCAGATCATTTTTTACGATCCCGGGCAGGGCTCGGCCGAACTCGAGGCCATGCGCTTTGCCCAGTTGGCGTCATTTTGACTGTTTCGTCGGGTTTTCAGGACCGGCCAGGTGAAGGGGATTGTTCAGGTGCGGCATCTCCTCTTGCAAGAATGTCCCTGCGGAGGCCAGGCTTTCGGGGATCCCGATATCGATGAAAGGGGCCTGGACCACCGGAACGATGATCCTTCGTCCCCGTTCGAGCAACCCGGGAATCGCCTCCCGTTCCATGCTCAACGGGCGGCGCGCGGGAAACTCGGACAGGGATTCCCGGCTCAAATAGTAAACGCCGGCATTGATCAGGCCCGCGCCGGGATGTTTTTCCTGGAATGCACGGAGATGCCCGTCCGAACCCACATCGAGAGTTCCGAACCGCGAGGCGTCCGGGACATGCACCGCGAGGATGGCTGCGTCCGCATTCCTCTTTGCTGTTTCAGCGGGAAGCAGAGAGTAATCGGAAGGGGCGAGGCTGTCCCCGTTCAGGACCAGCCAGCCGGGGGTGTTGCGGGCCCAGCCGTGCAGGTGTTCGGCGGAGGACGCGGCGTGGACCACCGCCCCGCCGGTTCCCAGGGGAACGGGCTCGCGCGCGCACAGGATTTCCATACCGGGAATGCGTGTCGTCGCGTAATGGGCCCCGATGACTTCCGCCTTGTGGCCGGTCGAGAGGACGACATGCCGGATGCCGCAGGCGCGCAGGTGCAGAAGCAGCCAGTCCAGAAAGGGGCGTCCGGCCACCCCGGCCATCGGTTTCGGACGATCTGGCAGCACCGCGCGAAGCCGGGTTCCCCGGCCGCCGCAAAGAACCAGAGCGGCGGTCATCACACGTTGCCAAATGCGTTGTTTCTCAGGATGCGGCAGCCCTTCAGAAGCTCTTGGATTCCCCGGTCGAGGGTCCATTCCGGACGGAAACCCGTGGCGGCAATGCGCGCGTTCGAAACGATGTAATCCCGTTTGTCGGGGTCTTCGCCGATCGGCGCCTCGAGAAAAACAAAGCCCGGCACATGCTCGCGGATCTTCTCGCAAAGTTCGAGTTTGGACAGGTTGGCATCGTCGATCCCGACATTATACGGGCGGTCGCGCAGCAAATCGAATTGTTCAATCCCGTGGGAAAATACCCGCGCGACGTCCCGGATATGGATGTAGTTGCGTTTAAAATGGCCCTCGAAAATCACGGCGGCGTGGTCGGTTGCCGCCCGATAAACGAAATCGTTCACCAACAGGTCGAGCCGCATGCGGGGCGACATTCCGAAGACGGTCGCGAGGCGGAAAGTGATGCTGTTCCCGCGGTCCAGAACGGCTTTTTCGGCGTCAACCTTCGTTGTGCCATACAGGGAAATCGGGCGAAGCGGGGTTTCTTCCGTGCAGAACTTGCCGGCCTCGCCGATTCCGTATCCGCTGTTCGTGGTGGGGAAAATGACCCGTTGGCCGGGATGAAGATTCCCGAGCAACATCCGCACGGCATCGAGGTTGACCGTCCGGGCCGCCGGTTCGTCGCCGGCGCACAGGGGCGCCCCGACCAGCGCGGCGAGCGGAATCACAATGTCCGCCTTGCTCAGCAGTGGACGAACAACCCCCGGATCGCGGCAATCGCCGCGGACCATCGCAAAGGCAGGACTGGCGCAACATTCCGCCAATGTGAACTGGCGGAACAGGAAGTTATCCACCACGGTCACATGATATCCGAGTCCAAGAAGATGAGGGGTCAGGATGGAACCGAGGTAACCGGCGCCGCCGGTGATCAGAATGTGGGGCATTTGCATCTTTTAGAGGAGTTCGGGGCTGGCGAATGGGATCGCGACGCCGCCGATCTCGTGGACGACGACGCTTTTCGACGCTTCGGCGTAATCGATGCCCGAGGCGCTGGCCATGAGGTCCACGAGGATTTCGTCGGACACGCGGACGACGACATATTTCGAGGCATCGCCGGGATCGAGTTCGCGCGCGCATTGATCCGGGAGCGTTGCAAGAGCGTCGAAGACTTTGGCCTCGTTTTCCGGGCTGGTGTCAATGAGGAGATCGATGTCGCCGGTTGTCCGGGGAAACCCGGCCATGATGACAGCAAAGCCTCCGACAACAAAATATCTGGCTCCGCGCTGGTTGAACTCACGGCAGAGCGAGGCCAAATCCTCCCGCAAAGGCGGGCGCGAAACTAGTTCGCCGGTTTCCGGGTCAAATGGTCCATCAGCCATTTGTCGGCCTCCTCATGCGAGTGGAAACGGAAGACGCCACTGGGGAGCCGGGATCGGAAGAGCTGGCCAAGCGACATCTGCAAGCCCAGACCATAGTCGGAATTGCGGGCGGGCAATTTCCTTCGTCCCACGGTTTTCCCGATGGTTTCTTCCAGATTGAGAACCGGGTGCATTGATATGCGGACTATAATCCGCAGTTTCCGGGCGGGCAAGGGTCATTGCGCGCCGGTTGGCATTTGATTTCTCATTTGAAGTGCTTTTTTTCGGTGTTTGGTTATCAAGCTGCGCTCCACTCTTCCATGAAGTTTCGATTTTTCTCCCGCCAGCCCGAATCGGATATTTCCCCGGCATGCCCCCGTGGGCGGGGGGCTGGAGCGGCGCTGGTGTTTTTCCTTGTATTGGCGCTGGCAGCACTCGTGGCCGGGTATTCCTGGCTGCGGCAGCCGGTTTCCAACCAGGAGCTGCTGGCGAATTTTGCCAAGGCGCAGGATTTTTGGGCGGGGGCCGGGAGCATGGGGGGCTTGCCGTGGTGGTCGCCGATGTTCATGCAGGGGACGAGTCTGGCCATGTCCTGGTCGTTCATGGTGACGAATGTGGTGATGTGGGCGTTCAGCATCCCGCTGGGGTTCCTTGTGGGACCGAAGCTGGCCATGCTGGCGATGATGGCGCTCGGATCGGCGGGCGTCCTGCTGTTTCTCAGAAAGTATACCGGGGACGGTTTGTGCGCCGGGATCGGAGGCATTCTCTTTCTGCTCTGCCCTTCGCTTTTGACGCGCGCAACGGGGTACGAGCATTTCGTGGTGGTTTGTTCGATGGCCCTGCTGCCCTGGACTTTCCTCGCTTTGCTGGTCTTTTTTCGCGAGCCAGGCCTCCGCACGGCGCTCCTGCCGGCCCTGGCCTTTTCGGCGGTCGCGCTGGCCTATGGAAAGACGGGCGTGATGGCGCTGCCGGTCCTGGGGATTTTTGCGGCCGCGGAGTATTTCGGGTGCCCGCGTGAATCGAGGCCCCGGCTCCGCTTGCTGGCCTGGGCCGCTTCGGCGTTCGTGTTTCTGGCGGTGATTCCGGGTTTGCCCGCGCTGCGGGAGACCGGATTCGTGGCCCTGTTCGAGTTCGGGCCGTTCGAGGGATGGCAGAATGCCTTCTCGACCAAATCCGCCTTGGGATGGATCGATCGAGGCGGCTGGCTGACGCAGGGGATTGACGGCGCCTACGCGCCCACGACGGGAAATGGGGGCACGTATCTCGGCCTGGGGGTCTTCGCGGTTTTTGTCGCCGCCCTTTTTCTCGGCATTTTTCACGACACGCCCGAGGGCCGGAAAGCCCGCCGGTTTGCGGTGCTGGCCCTGTTGGCATTCTGGCTTTCGTTCGGGCCGAAGGGAGTGCTTGGCGGCCACCTGCTTTACCTTTCGCTCTCGCTGAACGCCCCGGATTTTTCTCCCGCGCTGGGATGGTTTTTTCTCGCCGCGCAAGTCTGGGTGATCTTCCGGCTGGTGCCTCCGGACTGGCCGGCCCGGCGGATTCTGGCCTCCGTCCTGTCCCTGATCTACCTGGTGGTGCCCGGGTTTCGAATTTTGGAATGGCTGCCGATCTATAAAAACATCCGCGCGCCCTTCGATTTTTTCCAAGTCACCGGGGCGGTCTGCGCCGTGATCTCCGCGGCGATTGTCGCCCGCATCCTCTTTTCAAGATTTCGTGCCGGAGTGCTTCGCTCAGCGGTCACCGCGGTCGTTTGTTGCCTCGCGCTGCTGGACGTGGCCCCCTACGCGAAGCCGTTTTTCCAGGGGAAATTGGAAGCGGAGGTTTTCGGGGATTTTCTGGCGGCGGAGGCCCATATCAAATCCTCGCCGATTCCGGGACGTGTCCATGCCTTTTCCGGACGGTATTTCTACCTGCTGACTCCGTATTTGACCGGACGCCCCCTGGTTTCCGAGGCCTTCAACAGCTATCTTCAACAACGTGGGGCGGCCATCCTGCAGGGCACCGCGTTCTCCAATGACGAGACCCTTTCCTCCTATCTCAACATTTCCGGCGTCTCACATGTTCTGATCGATAAAACCGATCCGGACACCCCGGGGGACCTGCAGGAACGGTTGCGGAATCTTGTTCCTGTCGGGTTTGAGAACGACCGGTTCGTGGTGCTCGACAATAAAAATTCCCTGGGGGCCGGCTTCCTGGCGCGGGATTTTATCCAGGTGCCGGACAGCCAGCCGCAGGTTTCCACGGCGGCGTTGGGGGGGGCGCACTACAACATGGCAACGATCGAGATGACAGGTGTCGCCCTGGAGGAGCCGGGTTTGCGCGGCCGGGTTGCGGGCGGGCGGATCGAGGGCAACAAGACCGGGGAGGCGATGCGGGAGGGGCGGCCGTTCGAGGCCGTGGGATTGGCGGGGCCCGGCAACTACCAGTCCGTGCCGTTCGCTCCGTCCGGGGCTTCCGGCTGGCTGGTCATGAATCAAGCCTGGCATCCCGACTGGCAGGCTTTCCAAGGGGGGAAGCCGCTCAAAAACCGCAGGGCCTTTCTGGCATTCCAGGCGGTGAAGACCGATGGAAAGCAGGGTGTCGAGTTCCGTTTCCAGCAACCCTGGTGGTATAATGTTTGCGCGGGAATCGGGATGCTGTCATGGATTTTGACGATCGGATGGGTCCTGTTTTCCAGTGGCTTTCCGCGCCGATTCGACTAGTTTCGACTCATGACTGAGAAAGAGAAAATCCTCCAGTACATCCGGAATTGGAAAGTGGTCGGACGAGGAGCTTGGCCGCATGAAAGCCGAGGAGCTGCGCGCTATGAGCGAGGAGGAGTCGGCCGCAAGAATTCACGATGTCATGGTCATGGCGGATGAATGGTTCAAGGTGAATATTCCTTCCTCAAGAGAGTGCGGCTTGGTTGAACAGCAGAGGATCTTTCAGAAATGCCAAAAAGCGCTGACCTGAGCAAAGTCCTCAAAGCCGCGTTGGAGGTCCAGGCCTTCAGAGATGGTACCGCTGGCGGAACTGAAAGAAGCCCCCGATACCGTACCCCGGCTTGAATCCATGATGCGCAAGAGGGGAGTTCTCGAATGAAAGACCGGATTGGGACGAGAGCGGACCTGCTGGCAGGGTTTTTCACGGGGCTGGTGTCCTTTGCGGTGTATGCCTGGACTGCGGCGCCGAATGTCACGTTGCTGGACTCCGGCGAATTCGTCGTCGCGGCGCAGCATTTCGGGGTTCCCCATCCGACCGGCTATCCGCTCTGGACGCTGCTGGCGTGGATGTTCCAGCTCCTGCCCCTTGGGAATGCCGCTTGGGAGGTCGCCCTGTTCAGCGGATTTTGCGCCGCGCTGGCCGTCGGTCTGACCACGGCGCTGGTGAGCAGTTCGCTCCGCTGGCTGATGGGCGGGGCGCTTGGGCGGTGGCGTGGTCTCACCGCGATCCTTTCGGTGACGTGCGGCTTTCTTTTCGCTTTCAGCTTTTCGATGTGGTCGCAGGCCACGATCGCGGAGGTGTATGCGCTGCATGCCCTGATGGTCGGGCTCTACCTTTCGGCCCTTTACGCCTGGCTGCGGAGGCCGGATTGCCTGGGGCTGTTGTTGCTCGCTTTCTTTTTGCTCGCGCTCTCATTCAGCAACCACCACCTGAGCGTCGCGATGGCGCCGCTCCCCTTCATCGCGGTTCTCCTGGTCCGGCGGGAGATGTTTCTCGATCTGGTTCTTGCGGGGCTTCTCACCGCGTTGCTCGCCTATCTCGGCTTCGCCATTCTTTCGGCGGAACCCCTGGTGTTGAAGACCGCCATCCGTTTTTTCTTCCTTGTCATGTTCGGGCTCGTGGCGCTGGTGGTTGCGAGGCGGTTCCAGGTCGAGTGGCGGCTGATCGCTTACCTGCCTTTCGTGGTGGCGCTCGGGCTGCTGCCCTATGCCTACATGCCTTTCGCCTCCTCGACGAATCCTCCGATGAACTGGGGATACGCCCGCACGGCGGAGGGGTTTTATTTTTCCTTCAACCGTTCCCAATACGGCGGAAGCCTCTCCCAGCAAAGTCTGAGGAGCCTCGGCAAGTTGATGGGGAGCGCGGGGGAGCAGGCCGCTCCTTCCAACCAGCCGCCCGATCCGGGAGCGAAATCGCTCTACACGGAATTGCAGGACTGGGCCGGGTTTTTCTGGATCCAACTCGCCAGAAGTTTCACGCCGATCGGCATCCTGGGCTACTTCGCCGCCTTGCTTGTCATTTTCCGCCTGACCGATGTCCCCCGCCGGACCTGGGTTTACCTCGGAGAATTGGGTTTTGTGCTGGCGGCGATTCTTCAGCCGGTGGCCGACGGGGCGGGGATCGATGTGTCCGGCTGGTGGCTGCAGATGCCGTATCACACCTACACGAACCTGCTCTTCACGCTTCTCGCCGCGCTCGGCATCGCGCTCGGCTGCGGCGCGTTGTTTTCCAGGTTTCCCCGGCTGGCCTGGATGCGATTCCTGCTTCTGCTCCTGCCGGTCATTCCCCTGATGCTGAACGAAGCCGGGAGCAGTCAGCGCGGGCGCTGGTTTGGCTGGCAGTTCGGGCACGACATGCTCGAGGGTGTCCCGGAAGGGAGCGTGATTTTTGGAGGGACCGATCCCGGGCGCTTCGTGCCGACCTATATGATCCTCGGGGAGAGCAGCCAGCCGCCGGGGGTGAAGCGGGATCCGGGATTTGACCGCCGCGACCTCTACATCATCACGCAGAACGGAGTGGGCGAGGGGCTTTACCGGAAATACCTCGCGGACCATTACGGCCCGAACCGCCCGGCGCCGAAGAATGCCTTCGAGCGGTGGCTGGGCCGCGCGAAAGCCTATCCGGAAAAGCCGTTGGTTTTTCCGACCGACGAGGAAATCCGCGCGGCCATGGAAAAAGAAATGGCGGAGGACTCCGCCGATGGCGCGCTCGATCCGGTCCTGGGCCATAGCGTGGTGACGCGCCTGATCTGGGAAAAAAACAAGGACAGCCACGAATTTTTTGTGGAGGAGAGTTTCCCGCTCGAGTGGTCGTATGACCATGCCCTGCCTCACGGTTTGGTTTATCGGATCAACCGGGAAGCCCTGAAGGAAATCCCGGCGGACGTTGTGAGAAGGGACATGGAATTCTGGAATACCTACGTCGAGTCGCTGCTCCGGAACCCCGAATTTTTCAAGGACTACGATGCCCAACGGTCGTTTTCCAAGCTGCGGACGACGACCGGCCATCTTTACCAGCACAGGAAAATGCTCAGGGAAGCGGAGACCGCCTACCGGCAGTCGTTGCTTTTGTGGCCCGGGAACCCGGAGAGCCTCAATGCGCTGAGCGGCATGCTCTGGGACCGCGGGGATTATGAGGGGGTGATCAAAATGATCGAGCCGGCCAATGCCGCCGACCCGAATAATTTTCCGCTCTGGCGCATGCGGGTGTTTGCGGAAAAAAGAAAGGAACTCGAAGGCGAGATCCGCGAGTTGGGCGAATCCCTCGCGAAAAACCCCAAAGACCGCGACAAAACGGAGAAGCTTCTCGGGCTTTACTCGAGCACCGGCGACACGAACAAGGCCTCCGACCTTCTCGGCAAGTCGATGGAAGTTTTCCGCGATGATCCCGAGTTTCTCCGCAAAGCCGTCCAATATGGGGAAATCAACAACCTTCCGTCCCAGGAAATAGCCGCGGCCCGAAAACTCGTCGCTACAGGCACCAATTCCGGTGACGATTATCTCCTTCTGGCCCGTGCGTTTTTCCGGAACAACGACAAAACGAACTTCTACTCCGCCGCCAGGACCGCCATCGAAAAAGGCGGGCTCCCCATGCGCGAGGTGATCTTGGCTCATCCGCTCTTCGCCCCATGGCGTCAGGAGGAGGAATTCAAGAAGCTCCAAAACCCCTTGCCTGCGAAAAGCGGGAATCGAGATTGACCTCCGCCCGGCCCTGATCCTATATGCCCGTGTGGATTTTGCTTGGCGACGATTGAGAGGGGGGTGGTTACCGGGGGGTGCTCTCGCGCTGTCTTTTCCGGTGCCATTCTGCTTCCGGCCGCCGAGGTGGTCTTTCAAGACGGAAAACTCGCGCGCGGAGTCACCGTCGTCAGCGAAACGGACACCCAGATCGTGCTCCTGATGCGGGAGGGGCATGTCCAAAGCGTGCAGGCGAATCCCCTCGACAATCTGCTGGGCGCGATCCTGGGGCTGTTTTCCGGCGCGATCCTCGGCTGTTCCCTGCTGTTGATCGTCTCGGTGGAATTGCCCGTCCTGATGGCGGGCTTCGACCGGCAGAAGCTTCCCCTGCCCGCCGATCAACTTCCCTTCGGTGTGTTTCGGATGGTCGAGCGGAACGTCGCGGGAATCCCCACGCAAAGCCTCTCCCGTACCCCCCCCTGCCGGAACTTTCTCCCGGCGAATTCGACCAATCCGTCGGCAAAAGTCGGCCAGATTATTCTGCGGGGAGGGACCAACGCGGAAGTCACCGAGTATACGCCGAACCGCATTTTTGTGGGTGGGCGCATGGCCTACGCATTTGACGAGGAGGCCTCCGAGTTGGTCGCAACTCCTGTGATCGAATCCCTCGTTTACGAACCCGGCCTGCAGTGAGCCCGGAAAGGATTATCAGGCAGGATCCGGTTCCTGGCGATTTTGTCGGAATCCAACGGTTCCTCACTTGCGGCCACCGCGGGCTTCCGCGAGCCGCATTTCCAAGTCCCGGATTTTCGCCTCGAGTTTGGAAAGGGTTTCCTTGGCCGCCGTGACCTGCCGGGTTTTCTCCATCAAGGCGGATTCCAGATCCCGGATGCGTTTTTGCAGGTTGATTTTGATCCCCCCCTTTTGTGGCTGGGGAAAATCTTCCACCGCGGGCCGCATCGCTTCCTCGCTGAAGAACGGAGCTTTGTCGAGCGCCATGACCTCGCCGGTGCGGCAGTTCAGGATGTGGGTCTCGCGGGTGATCTCCCCGAGCCGGCTGAACTCCATGAGGGTTTCGGCCGTGGTCGGGCCGTAGAGCAAATTTGCCGAGACTTCGATCAGCCAATCCATGGCCAAGTCCGGAATCATCGGGGCCTTGGTCCAGACCTCGCGGTCTGTCGAAACCATATCCTGGGGGTTGACTTGCGCGGCCCTCGCCCAGATCCGGATTTGTTCGAAGGGGATCGGGCCGAAGGTTTCCGCGGTCTCGTGCTTCTTGAGGAACCAATTTTCTGGATGGTCGATCGTCATGGGGAACAAGGGGAATCCTTGCAATTTTCCATGAATTTGACAAGCAGCATCGCTTTTCTTGCCACGACGCCCGTCTCCGCTAAATTGGGGGGAAACAGACACATGAGCCAGACGTTACTCGACAAAGTCTGGGAGGCGCACACCGTGCGGACACTCCCGAATGGATCCACCCAACTCCTGATCGGCACGCACCTGATCCATGAGGTGACAAGCCCGCAGGCGTTCGGGATGCTGCGCGACCTGGGGTTGAAGGTCCTCTTTCCCTCGCGCACGTTCGCGACCGTGGACCATATCGTGCCGACGGATGAGCGGGAGGAGCCGTTCAGCGACAGCCTCGCCGATGAGATGATCAAGGCGCTGCGCAAAAATTGCGGGGAGTCGGGGATCAAGTTTTTCGACCTGCCCACCGGCCAGCAGGGGATCGTCCACATCGTCGGGCCGGAGCAGGGGATCACCCAACCCGGCACGACGATCGCCTGCGGCGACTCGCACACTTCGACGCACGGGGCCTTCGGGGCCATCGCCTTCGGCATCGGCACAAGCCAGGTGCGCGACGTGCTGGCGAGCCAGAGCATGGCGATCCGCAAGCCGAAAGTCCGCCGGATCAACGTCGAGGGCCGGCTGGCGCCCGGGGTTTATTCCAAGGACGTGATCCTGCACATCATCCGCAAACTGGGGGTGAATGGCGGGCTCGGCCATGCCTATGAATACGGGGGATCGACGTTCGACGCGTTCACCCAGGAAGAACGGATGACGGTCTGCAACATGTCGATCGAGGGCGGGGCCCGCGTGGGGTATGTGAACCCCGATGAAACGACTTTTGCCTACCTCAAGGGCCGCCCCTACGTTCCGAACGGAAATCAATGGGCGCCCGCCGTCGCGCGCTGGAAAGCGTTCGCATCCGATCCGGGAGCGTCCTATGACGACGTGATTTCTTATCGGGCTTCGGACATCGCGCCGACCGTCACCTGGGGGATCAACCCCGGGCAGGCGATCTTCATCGACGAAAATGTGCCGCGTCCCGGAGAAATTCCTGAAAAAGACCGGCCGACCGCGGAGGAAGCGCTGGCACATATGCATCTCAAGGGCGGTCAACCGATCAAAGGAACCAAGGTCGATGTGGCATTTCTCGGCAGCTGCACGAATGGACGCCTGAGCGACCTCACCGAAGTCGCCCGGCATATCCGGGGACACAAGGTTCGCGAGGGAGTGAAGGCCATTGTGGTTCCCGGCTCGCAAGGGGTCGCGGCTCTGGCCGAGAGCATGGGTCTTGCCGCGATCTTCCGTGAAGCAGGATTCGAATGGCGCGGAGCCGGATGTTCGATGTGTCTCGGCATGAATCCGGACAAACTGGTCGGCGATCAGCTCTGTGCGAGTTCGAGCAACCGCAATTTCAAGGGCCGCCAGGGCAGTCCGACCGGACGCACCGTCCTCATGAGCCCGCTCATGGTCGCCGCCGCCGCCGTCACCGGGGAAATCTCCGATGCCCGCGAAGTCTTCAATGTCAAATAATACCAAGGAACCACAGAGGAGGAGTTTTTGCCGCAGATTCACGCAGAGGAACGCAGATTGAAAACAGAAACCCTTTTCCCAAATAAATCCGCACTTCCCGCTCAAGCGTTCTTCATTTCCAATTTCGCATTCCCCATTTCGAATTTTCTCCAACCATGTCCCTAGAAAAAATCACCCAGGTCACCGGTCGCGGAGTTTGCGTGCCCGGCGACGACATTGACACCGACCGCATCATCCCCGCGCGTTTCATGAAATGCGTGACCTTCGACGGGCTCGGGGAGTTTGCGTTTTTCGATGCCCGTGCGGCCACCAAGGCCGGCGGGGGCACGCACCCGCTCGACGATGCCCGTTTTACCGGGGCCTCGATCCTGCTCTCGGGTTCGAATTTCGGTTGCGGCAGCTCGCGCGAGCATGCCCCGCAGGCGCTCTACCGGTTCGGATTCCGGGCGATCCTGGCCGAGAGTTTCGCGGAGATTTTCTTTGGAAACTCCATCACCCTCGGCATGCCCTGCGCGGTCATGAAACCGGAGGACATCCGTGCCGTGGCCGGGCTCATCGAATCCGATCCCGCCGCGCTGCTCACGATCGATCTTCTCGAAAACAAGGTGAGTATCGCCGACATGGATTTTGCGGCCATGCTGCCCGACCATGCCAAAGAAGCGCTCGTGACCGGTCGCTGGGATGCCATTGCCGATTTGCTCGAAGGACTCGACGACGTGCGAGCGCGCGCCGCGACCCTTCCCTACATGGCGGCGTGATCCATCGCCGGGCCGGGTCGGGAATCGGCCCGGACCTTGCGGGTGACGCGCCGTCCGCCGGCATAAATGTTCGCCCGATCCGCGCGAAGAAATCCGGCCAGAGAAATTCCCGCCGCTTTCGCGCATTGCACGGAGAGGCTCGTCGGGGCTCCGATGGCCGCCAGAAAGGGAATGCCGGCGCGCGCGGCTTTTTGGGCGATCTCGAATGCGATGCGCCCGCTGACCAGCAGCCCGCATGTCGAGAGCGGAAGCCGCCCCTCCCGCACGGCGCAACCGATGAGCTTGTCCACGGCGTTGTGACGGCCCACATCCTCGCGCGTCAGGAGGACGTGACCGGCGGAGTCGAACCATGCCGCCGCGTGCAGGCCGCCGGTTTCGCGGAAGATGTCCTGCTGTCCGGCCAGAGCCGCCGGCAGGGCCTGGAGGGCCTCCGCCGCGATCGAAAAATCCGAGGGAGGAATCCGGGGAATGGGCGTGCGGCAGGCCATTTCGCGCAGGCCACAAATTCCGCAGGCGGAATTCGTCACCACTTTGCGCTCGAAGCGGGAGGGATCGAAGGGAGCGGAAATCGTGACGTCCACATGGTTGTGCGACCTGTGGGATATTCCGAGAACATCGGCCGCGGTTTCGATGATCCCCTCGGCGAAAAGAAGTCCGAGGGCGAGATCCCCGTCATTCCCCGGCGTGCGCATGGTCAGGCTGAACGGACGGCCATTGACCTGGATATCGAGCGTTTCCTCGACGGCCAGCACGTCCTCCGTTTCGAGGCTGCCCCTGGCATCCATGCGGATGATCTCGAAAGCGGCGTTTCCTGTAGCGGAACACGGAACGTGTTTCGTCAATGCGGTTTTCGGGACGATCTGTGTTTTCACGGCGCCTTCTCGATGCGGACATGGGCATTGTAGTCCGGCACTCCACCGAGCGGATCCACGACGCCCTTGCGGATGAGGGTGTTTCCTTCCGGCCAGTGGATCTGCAAATTCCCCGGAGCGATGGCCGCGGGGTGAACGCAACCCTCGTAGCGTCCGAGAGCATTGACGAGGGAGATGCGATCCCCCGCCACGAGGTGCAGGGCCGCCGCGTCTTCACCGCTGATCAGGACCGCATCCCGCGGGGCATCGTTGAGAGGGTCGGTCTCCGCATAGATCAAGGTGTTGAACTGCTTGCCGCGGCGGGTGCTGACATGAAAGACCCCCGGGTCGCGGCGGATGGACGGAAGCGGGACATTGCGAAAATGCCCGCGCCCATCCGGGGTGGGAAAATGGCCGCCGGCGCAGAGATGCGGGCCACCATATTGAAAGGCGTCGCCGGTTTTCCTGAGGTGTTGCACGCCTTCATAAAAGGGAACGACGCGGGCGATCTCTTCGCGCATCGCCCATCCGGTCTCGCAGCCGAGGAGGGCGGCCTTTTCGGGATGCGCGGCGACCGCGAGGTCGCGGAGGATTCTCCATTCCGCCCGCGCCTCGCCGATTTGCCGTGGGAGTTCGGGACTGAACATCACCCGGCGTTCCGTGCTGGTTTCCGTGCCTCCGTCATCCTGTTCGTAGCGGGTTTTCGCAGGCAGGAGGAATACCGCCTCCCGCGCGGGAATGAACATCTGGTCGGTGAGGATGATGTCCTGGTGCACGCGGAGAGGAACATTCTTCATCGCCTCGCGCACATGGTCCGGCTCCGGCAGCGTGCGGAGGAAATTTCCCCCGAGGCAGTAGAAGACATCGAGTTCGCCGCGCGCGCAGGCCTCGACCATCCCGGTGGCCGGCAGGCCCGGCCAGTCCGGAACCGGGAACCCGTATTCGGCGGAGAGCGCGGCGGCATTTTCCTTCGTGACCGCCTTGTATCCCGGGAAGGCCGTGGCGTAGGCCCCCATCTCCGCGCCGCCCTGGACCGAGGAATGCCCGCGGATCGGCATCACGCCGTTTTTGTCGTGTCCGATGTAGCCGCGCGCCAGGGCCAGATTGAGGATGCTCTGGACGCCGCCGGCCCCCCAGGCATGCTGGGTGATGCCCATGCTCCAGACGAGCACGGCATTCTTCGCGTCACGAATCAGCTCCGCGAACTCGCGCATGGCCCGGCGGCCGAGCCCCGCGGCTTTCTCCAGGGAAGCCCAATCCATTGCTGCAACATGCGCGGCCAGCGCCTCGAAGCCGGTCGTGTGCCGGTCGATAAATTGGCGGTTCACCCAGCCCCCGGCAAAGAGGATCTTCAGGACCCCGGAGAGGAACGCGATGTCCCCGCCCTGGGAAACCGGGAACCAATAGTCGGCAATGTCCGTCCCGAAGAGCGCGGAGCCGGTGTTCGACGGCACCCAGTATTTCTTCATGCCGGGTTCGAGGTAGGGGTTGACCAGGACGACTTTGGTGCCGAGTTTTTTTGCCTCGTGAAGATATTTCGTGGCGACCGGCTGGTCGTTGGCGGGATTTGAACCGAAGAAAATGACGAGATCCGTCCCATACCAATCCTTGTAGCTGCAGGTCGAGGCGGCGACTCCGAGAGACTGCTTCATCGCGGCGCCCGATGGCGAGTGGCAGATCCGCGCGGCATTGTCGACATGGTTGGTGCCCAGGAAGCGGGCGGCCTTCTGCGCCATGTAGTAGACCTCGTTGGTGACTCCGCGCGAAGTCACGAAAAACGCGAGCCGCCGCGGATCGGTCGCCCGGATTTTTTCTCCCAGGCGCCTGTAGGCTTCGTCCCAGGTGATCCGGCGAAAGCCGGCGGCGTCTTTTTCACGGACCATCGGATACGGCAGCCGCCCGAGCGCGCGGAGCTGCGCGTTGTCCAGTTTTTCCAGCGCGGCGATGTTGCCGAGCAAAGCCTCGTCGAGCGCGGGCATGGTGTTGAGCCGCAGAAGATTCAGGCGCGTCATGCAAAGATGCGGCCCCTTGACCGTCCAGTCGCGCAATCCGGCGACTCCCAGCGCGCAGCCGTCGCAGACCCCTTTGCTGATCACGTCCCAGGCATAGGGCAGGTTGTCGCGGTTTTTCCAGACGATCCCCAGCATGTCGCGGAAATGCTTCGGCTTGGTGTGGCCGATCCCGAACGGGAAAAAGCGGGCGATCCCGGACGGACGGGGCAATCGGTGGGAACTCATGGAAAGTGGGATTCCACAGATTATTGGTTCACGCGGGGGCGCGGAGACGCGGTGGAGAAAAGGTTGTCAACGATCCGGGGGGCCATTTTAATCCGAAAACCGATTTTTCCTGCGCTCCCTGCGTGAGGAATCGCTGGATCCGGGTTTAAAGAGTCACATATATGGCTCATGTCATCTCGTCCTGGTCCTTCATCTGATTTTTTCCGCGTCCTCCGCGCCTCCGCGTGAAGCGGGGTTTCTATTTTCCGCGGCCCGGAAACGTCAGCTCGGCGATGCCGCTCTTGTCGAGGTCTCCGAGGCCGTCCGCGACCATGCGGTCGTATTGGGCCTTGGTGGCTGCGGCGAGCGGCAGGTTGAGGCCCTGTTCCCGCGCCAGTGCCAGCGCGATGCCGCTGTCTTTCGCGGCATGGGCGGCGGAGAAAAAGCAGGCATGGTCGCGGTTCACCATGTCTTCGCCGTCGGTGGCGAGGACGCGGGAGTTCGCGCCGGTCTGAGAGAAAACTTCCATGACGGTTTTCAGGTCCAGGCCGAGCGAGGCGGCGAGGCCGAGGCCCTCCGCGAGACCCGCGGTATTGATATTCATGACCATGTTCACGAGGGCCTTCACCTGTGCCGCCTGGCCGGACGTGCCGATGTAGCGGAGGAGCTTCCCGTCATCGGAGAGGGGATCGAGCACGTCCCGGACGCTGTCGAAGGTTTCGCGCCGTCCGCCGCACATGAGGTAGAGCGTGCCATCGAGTGCCTGCGTGATGCTGGAGGCCATGCAGGCCTCGAGCGAGCGGGCGCCCGCCTGTTCGCTGCGCCTCTCGATTTCCCGGTGGGTGGCGGGGGAGACGGTGGCGCAATTGATGAACGTCTTTCCCGATGCCCCGGCAAGCAACGAGTCGCCGGTTTCCGCGAACAGGGCGATTTGCGCCGCGTCATCGGTGACGACCGTGATGATGACATCGGCCGAGGCCGTGATGTCCGCAAGCGTGCCGGAGGCCATCGCGCCGATCTCGGTCGCGAGGTCTTCGGCGCTTTTGCGATAGGAATCGAAAACGGAAGTGACCGCGAAGCCCTGGGATTTGAGGCGGCGGGCCATGTTGGCCCCCATGCGGCCGACTCCGACGAATGCGAGGGATTTGCTCATTTTGTTTTCTGGTATTTGGGTTGGGCGGCGAGGGCTTTCTTCCAGGCCTTGTCAATCAGCGTTCGCAGAACCTTGGCGTCTTCCCAACTGCCGGGCAGCGAGGCCAAATTATACCCGCCGCGCACGGGCCCCATTTCGGGAACCGCGAAGAACTCGCGTCCGGCCTGGTTGCCCGCCAGCCACATTTCGAGGGTCTTGTCGAGGAAGGACAGCCACTGCGTCAGCTCCAGGCCCAGCTTGCCATGTCCGTCGGTGACCGGAATCTGGCAGTGGTGGCCGTTGAATGGGCGGAAGTGGAATTGCTCGGAATGTTGGACGAGCTTGGGGGCCACAAGAAGCCGTTCCCAATACGGCGGAGCCAGGTGCTTCACGACCGCGAGGTGGGAAAAATCCCAGGTGATCCGCAGGAGTTCGCCTGTGGCTTTGCGGTAACCCTCGGCGATCGCGTAAGTTTTTTCGGGGGTCTCGGTGCAGGTGTCGCGGTGGACTTCCACCGAGCACTTCGCGCCGAGTTTGGCGGCGAGTTCATTGATCTGCACCGCCAGCTTGATGGACTTTTCGACCGGCGTGTCGTGGTCGGCCAGCTGGACGTTGATCGAGACGGCGCCGTTGTCGAGGTTCTCCTGGATGAGCCGGCGGAAATCCGCGGCTTTGCCGACGGAAACAAATCCCACCACGATCAGATCCAGTTTCCGGGCGAGCCGGGCGTGTTCTTTCGTCGCATGCGCCGTGAAGCCGTCGAATCCGGCGGCCTTGGTTTCCTCGATCTGCCGCTCCAGTGACCAGGGTTTCTTTGCCGAGGGGTGGTCCCAAAGCGTCCAGAGATTGAGGATGTGGCGGAGGGTGGGCGGGGTTTTCATCGATTAGATTGCAAGAAAGGGGTTCGATATTTTCTGCTCGCCCACGGTTGTGAGCGGACCGTGGCCACAGGCCAGGATGGTTTCGTCCGGCAAGGTCAGGATTTCCGCGCGGTTCGTGCGCAAGGCATCGGCGTAGGAAACGGCCCCGCCGCCAATTGATCCGGCGAAGACGGCATCGCCCACAATGGCGAGGGGTTTTTCAAGCCCGTGAACCACATACGTGATGCCGCCCTGCGCATGGCCCCATGTCAGGCGGGTGCCGATGGACAGGCTGCCAATCTGAAACGCCCTTCCCGCTTCGAATGCCTCCGTGCCTTCGAGTGCCGGTTCGCGATTTCCGACAAAAACGGGCGCCCCGGTTTTTTCCACCAGGCGATCCAGTTCCAAAATATGATCGCCGTGGGTGTGGGTGAGGAAGAGGGATTTCAATGTCAGCCCGCGCTTGGCGAGAAAGTCGAGCATCGGCGTGGCATCCGCCCCGGTGTCGAAGGCCGCGGCTTCCTTCGTGGCCTCATCCCAGACGAGGTGGCTGTTCACCGTCATGTCCTCGAAGGGCGTGTTGAAACACGCCAACCCGTCCAGGGCGATGTCCGCCGGCCTGTAGGTTCCCGAGCCGAGCGCGACGAGCGCCTCCGCGTTCAGTTCCAAGACAGGGGCAAGCGAGAGGAGGACGGGGCGGTCGAACGTCCCGCCCTTCACCCCGACGAGGGCTGGTTCCGGAATTCCGGCGCGCGCCGCGAGCGCGGCGTCGGAAAACCCGAGGCCGCGCTGGGATTTGCCGATGATGTCCGCAAAGGAATCTTCAAGAGGGATCGCCATGCAGGCTTGATATACATCAATATTTTCCGCAGGCAACCGGAATCATGCCTCGCAAATCCGCGCGTAACGCCAAGGAGGGGAGGGGGAATCGTGTGAGCCCCCTGTATCACGGCTTGGATGGAGCCTCGCCCTCAGGAGAAACGCGTTGCTCTGTTCCGGTTGCCCTCCCTGGGCCGGACATTCGACTCGGTCCCTTTTTACAATCCGGCTGGCTGCTTGACTCAAGTGATCGCAAGCCATAGTGCGCTCATTTTGAAAAATGCGGCGAAAAACCACGGCCGGTGGGTGCGGCATGCGTCAAGCAGCCAGCCAGATTTTACAATGCGCTATCGCGTTGGTTTTCCGCGTTCCTCTCCATTGCGCCTTGCTCTGGCGGGGCCGGAAAGCGCGCGCAAGGAACAGGAGGGAGCGATCCACGATTCTGGTTTTGCCGGGGTTGAGTTTTTCTTCTTCCATCGGAATCCCCGGACCGGGCATGGTGGATCTGTTCCCGTGGCTGATTTTATTTTTTTATATGGAGTGCTGACCGTTGTCGTCGAGATGGCTGGCATTCTCCTCGCTCTCCGGGCGGTTCTCATGGCGCGAACCCCGCAGTCCGCCATCGGATGGGCGCTGGCGTTGGTGATTCTCCCTGTCATCGCGATCCCGCTCTTTCTCGTTTTTGGCGAGTCGCGCTTTTCCGGTTACACCCGTGCCGGAACCGGCGGTTGCAAGGCGCTCGACGAGGCGCTGCAGGCGACGGTCCGACATCTCGATGGCTATTGCGCGGAGGTTCGCGGGTTGTGCGCGGACGGCTCGAAGGTCGCCCAAAGCATCAGCAAGCTTCCCCCAACGAACGGGAACCAGGTCCGCCTCCTGGTCGATGGCCGGCAGACGTTCGATGCCATTTTTCAAGCCATCGACTCGGCGAGGGAAGCGGTCTGGGTCCAGTTTTTCATCATTCATGACGATCTCCTCGGGCGGGAACTTTCCGCCCGGCTCCTGGCGGCGGCCGCCCGCGGAGTCGAATGCCTGGTGATGTATGATCAGGTGGGCTCGAAAAAACTTCCCGGGTCCTGGTGTGCCGACCTCATTCGGAACGGGGTGAGAATCCAGCCGTTCGTCACCAACCGCCAGTTTGGCCGTCATTTTCAGATCAATTTCCGGAATCATCGCAAGCTGCTGGTTGTGGATGGAGCGGTCGCCTTCGTGGGCGGGTTGAATGCCGGGGACGAATACATGGGCCGGAGCAAGAAATTCGGGCCCTGGAGGGATACCCACCTGCGCATCGAGGGGCCGTCGGTGGCCGGGCTTCAGGTTTCTTTCCTCGAGGACTGGAACTATGCCACGAAATCCGTGCCGAACTACCGGCTTCGCCTGACCTCCGCGGGAAAGGCGGTCGTGTTCCCGGTGTCATCTGGACCCGCGGAGGATTGGAACGCCTGCGCGGCGGTTTACCTCTCGGTCATCCAGGATGCGAAGCGACGGCTTTGGCTGGCCAGCCCGTATTTCGTTCCTTCCAGCCCGTTGCTCTATGCGATCTGCCATGCCGCATTGCGCGGTGTGGACGTGCGAATCATTCTTCCGCAAATGGCCGACCATCTCCTCCCCTGGCTGTCCTCCTTCACCTATTACCCCAAGCTGCTTTCGGCGGGAGTCAAAGTCTGGAGATACCAGCCGGGGTTCATGCACCAGAAGGTTCTGCTCGCCGACGAGGACTTCGCGATCGTGGGATCGATCAACCTGGACTACCGTTCCTTCATGCTGAACTTCGAACTTTCCGCGGCGGTCCAGGACAGGGCCTTCGCCGCGGATGTCGAGAACATGTTCCTTGCGGACTTTGACAGGAGCCGCCCGGAGGACCTTCGGGCCTTTGACGTGGGCTCCTTCCTTTTCCGCGTGAAGTGCCGCGCGGCGGCCCTGATGAGCCCCGAGCAGTAGAAGCCGGTGCCCGCTGGTATGCCTTCGGCCTCAAGCACGTATGCGCTGCTGACCGGTGCCGGGCCCGCATCCATGCTTTTGGCGGATGCGCAAACGCCAGCGGGAAGCACATGTTGGCTGAGGACTTCCAAGTTAAGGTCCAAGCCCGTGCGGGAGGCTGTTTTATCCCGCACGGGTTTGGTTGCTTTCGGAGCCACCGCACCGGAACATGGAGCGGCATATATTCGGGGGACCGCTGGCATGGTGGCGGCTTGCAGGGAGGGACGGAAAGCAAGCCGACACGATGCGGCGGTCGGGGGGATTCGTGACCAAACCGCGGAGCGGCATATTTTGCGGCCTGGCGCGGGACCTGCCCCCCGGCTTCGGGGGAGGGCATTACATCGCAT
>JBAYWC010000016.1:0-33316 GCA_041674265.1 Terrimicrobiaceae bacterium | reverse complement strand
GGGAGATGGCGGCCGAGGACATCGTGTTGGCCAATCCTTACAAGACTCGGATCATCGCGGAGGCGCAGGTCAAGACCGACAAAGTGGACGCGTTCATTTTGGCGCAGTTGTTGCGGGGCAACCCACAAGATAAACAAACCATTGTGAATCCGAGGGCGGGCCTGGAGAGTGCTATCAGCGCCCATTTGTTTTCTCAATCAAGAAGTGGGACGGAACATCGGCCATCCCTCCAGTTCGAGGGTCAGGCCGCGAGGGCCCGCGCTTTTTCGAAGCGCGCGAGCGTCCGGTCTTTTCCGAGAACCCCGAACATTTCGTAGAGCCCGGGACCGACCGAGCGTCCGCTCACGGCGACGCGGGCGGGATGGACGACCTCGCCGACTTTCACGCCTAGGGAGGCGGCGGTTTCCTTGAGTTTGAGTTCGATGGCGGCGTGGGACCAGTCGGCGAGGGCCGAGAGGGCGGTGCCGAGGGCCTGGAGCCGGTCGGAAGCCCCCGGCTCGGCGAGGCTTTTCGCCACGGCTTCGGGATCAAACGGATAGTCCTCGGTGAAGAGGAATCCGATCCAGTCGGGGACATTGCTCAGGTGCTTGACCTTGGGCTTCACGATCGCGAGCGCGGGGCGCAGCGCTTCGGGCGTTCCGTAGGGAATCCCCGCCTTGTCCACAAACGGCAGAGCGAGTTCCTCGAACCGTTCCAGGCTCATGTGCTGGATGTGCTGGCCGTTGAGCCAAAAACATTTGTCCAGGTCGAAAATCGAATTCCGGCGGTTGATCTGGCCGAGGTCGAAAAGAGACAGGATTTCCGGCATTTTCAGGAATTCGCGGTTCTCGCCCGGCGACCATCCGAGGAGGCAGAGATAATTGGAGACAGCTTCCGGCGTGTAACCCAGGTCGAGAAAATACGTGATGCTCGACCCTCCATCCCTCTTGCTGAGCTTCTTTCCCTCATGGTTCAGAATCAGCGGAATGTGCGCGAATTTCGGAGGGGTCGCCCCGATCGCCTGATACAACTCGATGTGCTTCGGGGTGTTGGAGAGATGGTCTTCTCCCCGGATGACATGCGTGAGCCGCATCTCGATGTCATCGACCACATTCACAAAATGGAAAATCCAGGACCCGTCCGGACGGCGGATCGTCATGTCCGGATGCGTGGCGGGATTCGACATGTCGAATTCGATGCGCCCGCAGACGATATCCTCGACGACCACCGGCTTGCGCTGGGAACGGAACCGGATCGCCCCATTGTCTTCATAGACATGTCCGCCGGCCTCGAGACGGGCAAGGTATTGTTCGTAGATGCCGGAGCGCTCGCTCTGCTGGTAGGGACCGAACGGACCGCCCTTGTCCGGTCCCTCATCCCAATCGAGTCCCAGCCAGTTCAATCCATCGTAGATGACCTTGTAGGCTTCTTCCGTATTCCGCTTTTCGTCCGTGTCCTCGATCCGAAGGAGGAATTTCCCGCCGTTCTGGCGCGCGTAGAGCCAGTTGAAGAGCGCGGTGCGCGCGCCTCCAACGTGGAGAAATCCAGTGGGCGAGGGAGCGAAACGGGTGCGAACGGTCATCCCAAGAGAAAACGGGATTCGCATCCGGAACTCAATCGCAATCCGGAAGGATCGCGAGGAAAAGGCATTCTCGTTGGCGAACTCCGGCCACGGAAGCGCATGGGCTCCCCGGAACAGCCCAACCCAACAGCCGGTCCCTTACTCCCGTGTTGTCAATCCCGCCGCCAGGAAATACAGATTTTATCCGTCATGCCGAACATCCCGTCTCCCGCCGCTCCCGCCGGACTTGAAGCATTTTATGCGAATGAACGCCTTCTCTCACGGGAGGACAAAGAACTCGCGGAAAGCCTGATCGCCGAAAAGCAGCAGCACCTCTACTCGGGCTGGGACAAACCGGGGATGAATGATGACCGGAAAAAGGCCTTCCTGAGGGACCTGCAATCCGCGCATCTGTCCTATCCCGGCGGCTTGCCGGGCTATATCAAAAACGCCCGCATCCTCCTGGCCGATGCGGCTGCCGGGAGCAATCCCTATGACGGCTATGCGCCGGAGCAGCCGGACATCGTGGATCTGTCGGGGTTCGGTGCCGACTATTTCCAAGCCGAGGCTGCCGGGTTGTCCGCCTTTGCGCAAACCGCCGTCGTCCTGGTCGCAGGCGGTCTCGGAGAACGCCTGGGATACAACGGCATCAAGCTCGATATCCCGGTCGAAGTCACGGAGAACACCTCCTATTTGGCCCACTTTGCGGGGGTCATCCGCGCGGCATCGCAAAAGCTCGGAAGCCGCATCCCGCTGATAATCATGACGAGCCAGGACACCCATGCCGGGACGGTGGCCACGCTCTCCGCAAACAAAAATTTCGGTCTCGAAAGCGCCCAGATCACGATCCTTCGCCAGGAACTCGTTCCCGCGCTCGCGGACATCGATGCCCGCCTGGCGCTGGGGAAACCTTGCGAGCTGATCATGAAGCCGCACGGGCATGGCGACATCCATATGCTCCTCCATTCGAGTGGCACGGCGAAGAATCTCGCAAAGGACGGCATCCGCTACCTGCTGTTCATCCAGGATACCAACGGCCAGGTCTTCAATGCGGCCATGGCTGCGATCGGGGTCTCGGAGCAGCGGGGTTATGATTTCAATTCCATCGCCGTCAACCGTGTGCCCGGCGAGGCGGTTGGCGGGATCACCACGCTCGTCAAGCCCGGCTCCCCGAAACTCACCATCAATGTCGAATACAACCAGCTCGATCCGCTCCTGCGGGCCACCGTGAGCCCGGAGGGAGATGTTCCGAACGAACACGGCTTCTCCCGCTTCCCGGGCAACATCAACCTGCTGGTCATCCGATTGGAGCCGTATTTGCGCGTTCTGGAATCCTCGCGGGGGATCATCGCCGAATTCGTGAACCCCAAGTTCGACGATGCCTCCCGCACCCGCTTCAAAAAACCGGCCCGGCTCGAAACGATGATGCAGGATCTCCCCAAACTCTTCACGGCGGGGGAAAAAGTCGGCGTGACCATCTTCGACCGGGCGTGGTGTTTCAGCGCGTGCAAAAACAACCTCACCGAGGCGGCGGAGAAGGCCGCCAGAAACGGGCCGCCGGAGAGCGCCTCCAGCGCGGAAAACGATTTCTACCTCGCCGGACGCATGAAGCTGCGGGCGGCAGGGATGACCGTGATCGACGAGCCGGCGCGATCCATACAGGGAATCCCCTTCACTCCCGGACCCCGCGTGATCCTGAGGCCGTCTTTTGCGCTGACGCTCGCCGAAGTGAACGATCGCATCAAGGGAGGATCCCTCTCGGGAGCCAGCACGCTTGTTCTCGATGGAGATGTCCAATTGGAAAATGTCACCGTCTCGGGCGGGGCCTCGCTTGTCATCTCCGCCGTTCACGGCGCTGCCGTGACTGTCAAAAACCTGAACGTTTCCTCAGGGCCAAGTTACATCCTTGAAGAACTTGCCTCCCCGGATATTGCATCCGTGGACGTTCCCGAGTTTCTGAGAATTCGCGGATATCAAATCCTCGATGAGGGGGTCGGGAAATTCGCCGTTTCCGAACCCGGCCATTGGGAGATCGACGGTTCGGGGTTGCGAAAAATCACCTGAGCCTGCCGTTGCTTCCCCGCTCATTTTCTTGCTTTGGAATACATCTCCATCCGGCAATCGAATCCGGACATGTCCACGGGCTGGCGGGATTGCAGCTTGAGCAGGGGGTGGGGCAATTCCGCGCGCAGCGGATTGACGAAGACCAACCGTCCGCCGGGCCTCAACACCACGGCCGCGACGGCAAAAAGATCGGCGAACAACTGCCGCAGGTTGGAAATCGGGACGCGCATGCCCAAGGGGGGATTCGTGATGACGAGGCTCACCTGTCCGGCCCCGAGGCCTTCGACCGAGGCGTGTTCCCGGAAATCACAGCAAACGAACTTCGCGTCCGCCAAAGCCATCCCGGCTGCCGCGAAATTGGTTTGTGCCATGACGACGGCCGCGGCGCTGAGATCGGTCCCAAACAGGCCGCTCACTCCCCCGCGCAACGCGCATTCGATCAGCTCGATCCCCGAACCGCAAAAGGGATCCCAGACAATTTCCCCATCCATCCTTCCGGCAAGCCGCACCATGGCTGCGGCCAGCGGCGGATGGGAGGCTGCGGGAAGATATTGCCGGCGGTAGGCGAATCTGGGATCGGGCGTCAGACGCGGTCGCAATTCCACCATTTCTCCGCGACCCGCCGGGTGGACATCCATCGCCCAGAGCGCGCTTCGCGGATCGTTGAGAATTTCCGGGCACAAGGCATACACGCGATTCGCGAGTTCCCGCACCGCACCGCGCTGGTGGCCTTTCGAGACGAATTCCAGCCGGTAACGCACGGTCCCTTCGGTGAACGTTCCCAACAGGCGGAGTGCCAGGGGCGAAGTCATCCGCCCGGCCAGGCCGTCCGCCGTCCCCGCACCGAGAAAAAACCCCGCCGTCCCAAAACACCGCAGCTTGTAAAGATCGGACAGCGCAAACGGAGCCTTCGGTTCGACCACCACCAGTCCCTCCGATCGATCGAGGATTCGGAATGTGTCGCGCGCCACATCCCCCAGTTCCGCGCACATCATGCCCTCGAGGCCCCGGCGTCCGCGGAGGTGGATCGTCACCCCCCCGATCTCTTCCAGCACCCGGCCCATCCGGATTGCGCCGGGGCTTTCGTTCCTCGCCACGGCTGCCCGCGCCTTCTGCTCGGTCTGGGGAAGAAGTCCCCGCGTCACGGCGAGCGTCTGTTCGCCACCGATCTTGTCCAGGGCTCCCGCCAGGAACTTTTTCTCACGCTCGATGTCCGTCCTCGTGAGCAGGGCGAGCAGGTCCGATTCCTCATCCTGCCCGGCACCCACTTTTGGCAGGGCGTTCATGGCATACCGGCGGATCTTTTCGACGGGGTCGTTCAGCAAATTCCGCAGCCATCTTCGCACCTCGCTCCCCAGCTCCCGCGGGCCGGACTCCAAAAACACCACCCCGACCGCTCGAACCACGGCCACCTTCTCCGCCCGTTCCGCTTGCGTGGCCCTGTCAAATTCCGGCACTTCTTCGGTCCAAAGCCTCTCCCAGGGCAGCCCCCGCAACTGCCGGTAAAGTTCCTTGTCCGCATTTTGTTTTTCACTTCTCATTCAGGCCCGGTATCTCCCCCCCGGGATTGTCGTGGAAATCCCCGCATCGTCAATCGTCGGCGGAAGCCCCAATCTGAATAAATGGCAGGGTGGTGCGTTTTCTCTTTCAAGCACCCCTTATGAAACTCCCACATGCCGTCTCGTCATTGCCCTTCCAAAAAGTCCCGGATACGCGAATGGGGCGATCCCCCCACTACGCTTTTCCAAAAACCCAGGTATCGTGTTCTATTATGAAAACCCGTTCGCCCCTCCTCCATATGTCCGCTGCCGCCAGGCTGGCTGCCATCCTGGCCGGCATTTGTGCCTGCGCCTCCCCGTTGCGCGCGCAGATCGCAAACCAACCGGTTCCGCCGCCGGTGCAGACCACCGCGCCAAAATTGAACGCGGAGGAACTGGGCCAGCTTCTTGCTCCGATCGCCCTGTATCCCGATGCGCTCCTCGCCGTCATTCTCCCCGCCTCCACCGTGCCCCCGGATGTCGTTCTGGCCGCGCGGTATTTGCAATCGAATGGCGATCCCGGGCACACGGAAAACCAACCGTGGGACGAGAGCGTGAAATCGCTCGTCCGATATCCGGAGGTGCTCGCGTGGATGGATGAGAACCTGGAATGGACGGCCTCGGTGGGAGAGGCATTTGTCGAGCAGCCGGCCGATGTGATGAACGCCGTTCAGGCATTGCGCGAACAGGCCAAAGCGGCCGGCAACCTTCAGGACACCCCCCAGCAGAAGGTGGTTGTGGAGGAGAAAATCATCCGCATCGTGCCGGCGGATCCGGAAGTGATCTATGTGCCGGTCTACGATCCGCAGGTCGTTTACGTGCAATCCTACACCCCCGTGCCCGCGCTCACGTTCGGCTTCGGTTTTGCCGTTGGCTGGTGGTTGAATTACGACTTCGATTGGAACCGCCGCTGCTTCTACCGCGGCAATTGGCGCGGGTGGAACCATGACTGGAACAGAAACTGGAATGATCGCCCGAACGGATATCGCGGGGGAAACCAGGTCAATGTTGTAAACATCGACATCAACAACGCGAACCAATGGCAGCCAAGCGCGAATGCACGGCGACAAATCAACCAGCGCCAGCGCAACAACAATGGCAACGCCCGATATGTGGCCGAACGTTCCGGCACGACCGGGACCGGGCGGCTCGTCAACCAGGGGAATGCCAACATCCAGTCAACTCTGCCGGGAAATTTCCATCCCGAAGCGAAGAGCCCCCTGCCGCGTCCATCGAAATGGGAGGCTTCCACGCGCAGAAATCGCAGCCAGGATCCCGGCCGCGCCGGCACTCCCGCGAACCCACAACCTTCGACTTCCGCGTTTTCCGGCGTGCCCTCCACGGCACCGGAAGCCGGAAAAAATCCCAACCGTTCCGACAGGCCCCGCGCGCAGAGACCGGAAAATACCCCGCAAACAGCAGCCCCCTCCATGACTCCCCCCCTGGCAGGGCGTGGAATTCCCGGGAGTGCGCCGCGTCCGTCCCCTCTCCCACAAACGGAATCCCGCCAGGAACGTCCGAATCGTGGACGGCCTCAAGCCGTCCCATCGACCGCTCCCCAAGTGCCGGGTCAGATAAACAACCCGGGGCTGCCACGAAATGAAAAAAGCGGACCCCGCAAACAACCGGACCGCTTGTCGCCGGTGGCCCCGGCTCCCGAAAACAACAAACAACCGAAAAAGCCCACCGCTCCTGCGTTCCGTCCGACATCCGCTCCATCCGAACCGACGAAAAAACGCACCCCAACGACACCAAGTATCCCCCAGGCTCCCCAACGCCAGGTTCCGACGGCGAACAGGCCGGCGCAACCGCCCCCCCAGGAACGCCAGCAAAAGGAACGCCCCCAACCGCAGCGCCAGCAGGTTCAGGAACGCAAGCAACCGCCTCAACAGCAACCATCGCAGCAGCGCCAGCAACCGCAGCGTCCGCAGCCACGCCAGCAAACACCGCAACAACACCGTCCGGAGCCTGTAAAAGTTCCGGCACAGCCGAAAAAATCCTCGCCTTCCGTCGCGAAACCGCAGGCTCCGGCACAGCCGTCAACGAGCGGCGATTCGCGCAAGAACAAGAAGGAAAGATAACTCTCCGGCCACAGAACGCTGGGACTCCAAACAAAAGCACCGGATGTTTTTGTCGCGACCCCATCATGGGTTTCGGTGTTTAGTGAGCCGTCGTGCCAATCATCGAATCCCGCTTCCGGCCTCCCTGGTATCTGCGGAACTGTCATGTCCAGACAATCCTTCCGGCGCTGGCGGCAGTGGGTGCTGGGCCTGTGTTCCGGCGGGAACGGATCGAGTTGCCGGATGGAGATTTTCTCGATCTGGACTGGATCGAATCCGGCCACAAGCGGCTCGCGATCCTGTGTTCCGGCTTGGAGGGAAATTCGCGCGATGCGGGAATGCTCCGGCTTGCGCGGAGCTTTGCGACAGGCGGATGGGATGTCCTGTCCTGGAACTATCGCGGATGCAGCGGCGCGTTGAACCGCCTGGCCCGCTCGTATCACAGCGGGGCAACCGAGGATCTTGCGGCTGTCATCGCCCACGCGGGCAAGAGGCCGCTCGCGCTGGTGGGTTGCAGTATCGGCGGCAACCTCGTGTTGAAGTATCTCGGCGAGGCCCCACCCCCGGCGACTGTCCTCGGGGCCGTCTCGATCTCCGCGCCCATCGATCTGGCATCCACGGCCCGGGCTCTCGACCAAAAACCGGGCAACCGGATCTACCTGCGGCGGCTCATTGCCAGCCTGTGCGAAAAAGTGCGATCCAAAGCGGCGGCCATGCCCGGACACATCAGCCTGGATGGTCTGAGAGATCTGCATGGATTCGCGCATTTCGACGAGCGATACACCGCTCCGACGCACGGGTTCCTGAATGCGGAAGACTATTGGAAAAAATGCAGCGCGCGGCAATTCCTCCATGCCATCGACGTTCCGACCCTCCTGCTCAGCGCGAAGGACGATCCTTTCCTGACCCCGGAGTCGTTTCCCTTTCCCGAAGCGGAGGGCAACCCGCAACTCGCCCTCGAAGTCCCGGAATTCGGCGGGCATCTTGGGTTTCTGGACAGGGGCGGCTCATGGGCCGGGCGGCGTGTCCCCGGATTTCTCGCCCGTTTCGTCCCCTGAATCCGATCCAGCGATTCCTCACGAAGAGGCGCGGGGAGCGCGGAGAAAAATGGTTTTCGGGATGGGCGGGAGACTGCGATCCGGGCGCAGGAAAAAACCCGCGCGGAAGCGAAGACGCCTATTCGATTTTGAGCGCGGCGATCGCGCTCATCACGCGATCGCTCAGCATCTGATAGGTCTCGCGTGTCGCGGAAGCCGTGTCGTTCCGCGTGAAAAACAGCGGCTCGCCGATGACGACGGTGATCTGCGGAAAGTGGAGTCCCCTGGCATTTTTCGGAAAGGCATCGTAGGCGCCGAAGATCCGCATCGGGAGCACCGGCGCCCCGGTCTTGGCAATCACAAGCCCGATGCCCGCCCGCGCCGGCTGGATGTTCCCGTCCTTCGAGCGCGTCCCCTCGGGAAACAGGACCACCCCGTTGCCTTCCTTGATTTTTTTGATGACCTCGCGAAGGGCGGACATGTCATTGCCGTCGCGCTCGACCGGGATGACATTCATGGCGGGAAAGAGCGGCCCGAAGAACGGCCACTTGAGAAGCGTCTTCCGGGCGAGGTAAAAGACTCCCCGCCGGCTGCAGATGCCCGCGAGGGGCGGATCAAAAAAACTCGAGTGGTTCACCGCCAGGATGAGCGGCCCGCTCTCGATCATGCGCTCGGGATGCACGACACGCAGGCAGAAACACACCCTCGCGAGCAGCTTGGCCAGGTTGTAAAAAATGTTGTAGATGATCGTCATCGCGGGATCAGGGGGAACGGGCGTCCCGCCCGTTTGGAGACTGGTTCTGTTTGCGAAGGCCGCGCCGCACACCGGCGGGACGCCCGTGCCCCCCGTGCATTTTTCAGCCGTTGATTGTCATCCCCGGCCTTCATCGCGGTGCGAGCCCAAGCGGACGGAGGATGTCCAGAATCGCCTCCACGACACCATCGAGGGTGAGGTGCGACGTGTCGACCACCCGTGCGTCCCCCGCGATCTTGAGCGGGGCGGCTTTTCGCGAGGAATCCATCTTGTCGCGGGCTTCGATTTCGTCCGACTGTCCTTCCGCCGCCCGGCGCCTGCGGCGGATTTCGGGCGAGGCGTCGAGATAGAACTTGAAGGGGGTTTCGGGAAAAACCGCCGACCCGATGTCGCGTCCTTCCATCACCACATCCCGGTCCTTGGCCAGCAGCCGGAGCCGGGTGGAGACCAGGTCGCGAACCGCCGGGACCGCGGAGACCAGGGAAACGTGCAGGTTGACACGGCTGTCTCTCAAGGCCGCGTCGGGAATTCCGCTGTTGATGTGAATGAAGGATTCCCCGCTGTCGCGGATTCCGCACACGATATCCGAGCCGGAAAGCGCCTCCGCAACATCGCTGGCAGAGGTGGTGTCCACGCCCTGCCGGAGCACCTCCCAGGTGATCGCCCGATACATGGTGCCCGAGTTCACATAGACAAAGCCCAGTCGTTTTGCCAGCCGGCGCGAGACACTGCTCTTCCCCGAGGCAGCGGGTCCGTCGATGGCGATCACGTTCATGGTTGTCCGCTCTTCCTCCCGCGGGATTTGGAACCGAGGGAAGAAATGACCGGCGTGCGCCGGCCAATGCCTTTTCCCTTTTGGATGAGTTTGAGGGTCTCCGAAAACCCGGGATAGGACGTCTGCACGCAGGCGGCGTCCTCGATGATCGTTTCACCCGAGGCAAACAATCCGGCAACCGCAAACGCCATCGCAATCCGGTGGTCGCCGAAGCTCCTGAGTCTGGTGCCCTTGAGCGGCCTGCCGCCGGTGATGGCCATCCCGTCGGGAAATTCTTCGACCCCGACTCCCAGGGCACGCAGATTTGTGGCAACCGCGGCAATCCGGTCGGTTTCTTTGACCCGCAGTTCGGCCGCGTCGCGGATGACCGTCGTTCCCCCGGCCAAAGCCGCCGCCACGGCGATGGCCGGGATTTCGTCGATCACATTCGGGATCTCAGCCCCCCGGATTTCCGTCCCGTGCAGCCGGCACCCCTTGATGTCGATCGTTCCCGCAGGTTCGCCGTGCGCGGAACTCTCGACGACCTCGCGGATGCGTGCCCCCATCCGGACCAGGACATCGAGGAGCCCCGTGCGGGTGGGATTGAGGCCCACATCCTTCATGAGCAGGCGGGAGCCGGGCTGGGCGGCCGCGGCCACAAGCCAGAAGGCGGCGCTCGAGATGTCGCCGGGAACATGAAAGTCACGGGATTCCGGGACCTGGCCGCCTTCGACGGAAATGCGGCTTTCTTCCAGTTTGCGGCCGACCGGCGAACTTCCCGCCCACACGTCCTCCCGCCGGAATTTGATCAAATAGTATTCGAACATCCGCTCGGTATGATCGCGCGAACGGGTGGCCTCGATCACGGTCGTCTTTCCCCTGGCAAACAGCCCGGCCAGAAGAATGGCACTCTTCACCTGGGCGCTTGCGACCGGAAGCCGGTAGGTGATGCCCTCGATCGGGCCGCCCTCGACGACGAGCGGGGGACATTGTTTCTCCCCCTCGGCGAACAGCCGGGCTCCCATCTCTTGCAGCGGGTCGATCACGCGGCGCATCGGGCGCCTGGACAACGACGGATCACCGGTCAGGCGGCATCGGAATTCCTGCGGCGCGAGCAAGCCGGCCATCAGCCGCATCGTCGTGCCGGAGTTCCCGCAATCGATGTCTTCGGAAGGAGCCTGGAAAATGCCGCGGTTGCCCTCGACGATCACGGTCCCCGGCTCCGGCGTTTCGATGGCGACCCCCAACTGCCTCATGGCCTTGGCGGTGCTGCGGCAGTCTTCGCCTTCCAAAAAATTGGTGATCGTGCAGCGCCCGTTGGAAATGGCCGAGAGGAGGATCGCGCGATGCGAAATGCTCTTGTCGCCGGGGACGGTCAGTTCCGATTCGATGACGGGGGCGCGGCGGACTTTGAGAATGTTCTTTGTGGCGGACTTCATTCGTTTTCTCGTGCCCGCAGGGTTCTGGCCTCGCGGAGAAAGGCTTCAATTGCCTGCCCGTCCCCCCGCGAGAGCGCGTTCTTCAACGCCCCGACGTGAACTTCCAAGTCGGCGATGGCGGACAGCAGCTCGTCCCGGTTGTCCAGAAAGATCTCCCTCCAAAGCGCCTCGGGCCCGATCGCGATCCGCGTCGTATCGCGGTATCCGCTCCCGGCGAGAGAGGCTGCATCCGGGTTTTTCGAGAGCGCCGCATGCACGAGAGCTGCCGCCACCGCATGGGGAAGATGGCTGATCCGCGCCACCGCCATGTCGTGGGCGACGGGGGACATCTCGCAAATCCGGCACCCCGCCGCTTTCCAGAATCTCCGGACCTCGTCCAGCGCCTGCGGATCGGATCCGGGGGTCGGCGTCAGGATGCAGGCCGCCCCGTCGAAAAGATCCGCCCGGGCCGCGGAGATTCCACTTTGCTCCGAGCCCGCCATCGGGTGCGCCCCGATAAACCGCCCACCCAGCGACTCCTCCAACGCGGCAACGATCCGGGCTTTGACACTCCCCGCATCGGTGACCGGAGTTGACGCGGGAATGACCCCGCCCAGCACATTTCCCGAATGCTCGATCGCTTGCGGGGAGGTGCAAAAAACCACGATGTCCACACCCCTGACGGCCGCCTTCAAGTCGCAGGACAACCGGCATCCCGGCAGCGCGGCAGACACGGCGGGTATCGACTCCGCACGACGGGTCCACAGCGAAACCTCCCACGGTGAAGGGCCGCGTTGCAATGCCATCGCAAGCGATCCCCCGATCAGACCGGGGCCAAGAATCGCGACGGATCGGCTCAGGGCACCAGAAAGATCTTACCCGAGTAAGGGCATTTCACTTCGGTGCCGGGAGGAAATCCCCGCACGTCCACATATCCGGCATAGGGCGAGTGGGGGCTCGTGACAAAACCGGGCTTCCCGGGAACCGGCGTTCCGTAGGCCATCTCGCGCGCCGGGCTTGCGGATGTCACGGCGGGTGTCGGCGACGGGCCGACCACGCTCGGCGTGTCTTCCGTGGGAGGAGTCGGGGTCGCGTAAGCATCCGGCGTGGGTGTCGGCGTGGCGAACTTCGTGGAATTCGGATCCTCCGCCGTGCCACGGTAGCCAAAGCGATTGCGCCCGGAGGCCGCGAACCCTTGCTCCCCCTGCTGGCAAGCAGCCAAGGCCACCACAAGAACACAGCCAATAACGATCATGGAAGATGGTTTCATATGTATGTAATACCCCAATAAAAGGCATGGAACCCGCCGCGATTCAAATCAAATCTGACATTTTGCCTGAAGAGGGATGCCCCACGCGAAAGTTGCCGTGGTAAGGCGGGACGTCCCGGCCCGCCGCGAAGGAGTCTTCCGGACAGCCCAGAGGTCTGTCCCTACCCTTCTGCGCGAAAGGCCGGGGGCCGGGAGGCAAGGACGGCAAGGATCGAGTCCAGCATCCCGTCCAATTGTCTTCCCGCGTCACCCGCCAAAAATCGCAGGATGAAATACCCGTGTTGCTGGAGCAGGGCGTCCTTCCTGCGGTCACGCCTCCAAGCCTCCTCGTCGGCGAGATGCTGGGGACCGTCGATTTCAACGACAAGCCGGGCCTCCTCGCAAAGAAAATCCGCCTCCAGATGCCCGTGCTGGTCGAAGGGAATCGGAAGCCTGGCATTGAGGAGGAATCTGCCCTGCGTTTCCGGCAACGACTCCAGACGCTTGTAAAGAAACGCCTCGGAAGCGCTGCGGGCCCGGGCCGCCCCTTCGGCTCCGGGCGCGGGCGCGCGGGCGGTCCGGACAAACAGGTCGGCCAGCTCGTTGTCCACGCCATCGCGGATCAGGCGGCGCACGCTGGCCGCGTAGTCGCGTTTCCATTGGGGATCGACCGGAAGCGGGACCTCCGGCGGCCAACCGGGGACCGCGCTGGCCGGGAGCAACAGGGAATATCCGACCGCCTCGTAGCCCTCGCACCGGCGGTCGAACATCCGGGACAGCATCGGGACATTCAAATCGGCGTAATCATAAACCCGCACTTCCGTCTTCCCCCCGTGCAGCCGGTGGAGCCGCCCGACGTATTGCGCGATGGTTCCCCGCCAGGAAACCGGCATGGCAAGGAACAATGTGTCGAGCTGCGGGTCGTCGAACCCCTCGCCGACAAATCGTCCGGTGGCAAGGAGGATCCGGTTTTCAGGCTCCTGCTTCGCAAGCGCATCGAGGGTCATGCGCAATGCCTTCCTCCCCATCCCTCCCTGGAGGCGGATGACCGGCAACCCCTGCCGCGCAAGGGCGTCGGCGAGAATTTCAACATGCTCTGTCCGCTCGGTGAGGACAAGGGGATGCCTCCCCTCGCGAAAACACGACGCGACGTCGGCGCAGATCGTGGCGTTGCGCGACTCGTCGAGGACAAGCGCCCCGCAAAGTTGCCGGAATTCGATCCGGGGATCGGCATCCGGCTCCAACCCGGCGCGGAACGATGTCGGGCAGACCAGGACGCGGTGCTCGAACGGCCGCGCCTGCGCCTGGGCTTTGGCATCCACGCGGTGACGGACCGGACCGCATTGCATGAAGATCATCGGATGGTGGCCGTCCTTGCGCGCGACCGTGGCCGAGAGGCCGGTCACATATCTGGCTTTGGCGCGCCGGGCAACGAGTTCGAAGCTCTGCGCGGAAAGATGGTGGCACTCATCCACGACGAGATGGCCGTAATCCGCCACGAGGTTGTCCACCGTCCCCTTGCGCGCCAGCGATTGCAGGAGGGCGACATCCAGCGTTCCATGGAGTTTTCTTCGTCCGCCGCCGAGGCGTCCGATGGATTTCACCGGCACGCCAAGAAAATGCGAAAGCCGTTCGATCCATTGCTCCATGAGTTGTTGTCGATGGACAAGCACGAGGGTATTGACCGAACGGCGGGCGACAAGCCATGCCGCAACCACGGTTTTGCCAAAGGCTGTCGTGGCCGCAAGAACCCCTGTGTCATGCGCGAGCATGGCTTCGGCGGCAGCCTGCTGGTCCGGGCGGAGTTCTCCCCGGAATTCGGCGGCCAGCGGAATCCCGGCCTGTCGCGCATCCTCGAGGTCCAGGCGGATTTTGTGGGTTTTGAAAAGGGATCGGAGGTCATCGAGGCACCCGCGCGGCAGGGCGATGTGACCGGGATGGTCTTCCGCGCAGGCGATGACGCGCGGCTTGTCGAATGTCGGGAGCCGCATCGCCTGGGCGCGGTAAAACTCGGGGTTCTGAAAGGCGGCGATCCGGATGATCCGGTTGCGCAGAGCAGGCGGGAGGACATCTTTGGGGAGGTAAACCTGATCGGCAAGCACGGCCTCGATCGCGTCCGGCAGCGGATCGGAAATCGGAGGCTCTTTGGCCCTGCGCGAGGGCGGCGCCTGCCAGGGGGCCAGCGCGAATTCCTCATCCGGGGCTACCCGCACGCCGATCACGCGGTCCCGCCGCTCGACCTCGGCGACCAGCATCGCAACCTGCCGCAACGGAATTTTCCCGACCTGCCCGAGGAACTCCCACTGGTCGGCATAAGGTTCAAGCTCTCCGTCGAGAAAGAGGGAATGCCCGCGGTCCCGCGCGGCTTTTTGCAACGGAAGCGCGATCAAATTCCCGAACCCGCCGCGCGGGAGAGTATCCTGATTCGGAAACAGCCGGTCATAGGAGGCGAGACCGAGATCCGGGCGGAATTCCATCGTTTCCGTGAGCAGGTGGGAGCCGAGCTTGCGGGCGAGGGTGGCCGGGATCGCCTCCTCGAAAAAGAACCACGCATGGGCGCCATTGCCGGAGCGCGAGCGTTCGATGGCCGCCGGAATTCCTCTCTCGCGGCACATCCGCCCAAAGACCGCCACATCGTCCCGCCATCCCTCCCCGTCAAAATCCACCGCGAGCAAAAAACAGGACTCGTCGCGAAGCATCGGATACAGGCCCATGACAAATGGCCGGTCGCCCGCATCCCGTCCGGCAAGATGCCAGCGCACAACCTCGTCGGTGACCCCCAGCCAACAGGGATTCGGACAGTCCGAGCATTTGATCCGCGGTTTCTCGCAGACCCCGCGCGCCCACTCATTCCCGCAGGCCGGCACATAGCCGGATTTCCCGGAACGCGGATTCTCAAACCGCCGGGCATGAACATCCTCCCGCCCGCGAAAGAGCGAGCGGAACCGCGCGATCTTGTCAGCAACCGGACTCGCGTGACAAAGGCCCGGCGGCAACCCCACACCGGGGAGAACATCACGCCTGTTCTCAAAACGGAGAATTTGGGCAGGCTGGTCGGACATGCCGGTTCCCGGCTAGTTTTTTTCGGACTTCCGGTTTTGGAACCGGGTGAGAGTCGAGCGGGTGGCCATTTCGTGGCGGCGCTGGCCTTCGATCTGGGCGGCGCGGCCCGCCTTGCCGACCGGGCTTGCAGGCTTCCTGGTTTTCCTTGGCGGGCGGTGCGGCATGAGGGAAACGTCGCACGAACCGGGTGGTCTGGCGAGCAGGGAATTGAAGGCGGCCTGCGGGCGGTTCAGGTCTTTTTCGGCAGGAGTTTCCGGAGGCGGACGGTGGTTTCCTCGCGATCGATCACGCTGGCCGCGACGCCAAGGCTCAACTCTTCCCACTCCGGCCCGTCGTCGGCCGGCTCCATTCCATTGAGCCGGAGGAAGACGAGACACGAACCCAGGGCCACACGCTTGTTGCCATCGAGAAATGGATGGTTGCGACAGAGGTAAAACAAATACGCTGCCGCGACCTCGGCGAGATCCTTGCAAGGTGACCGACCGCCAAAGGTCGCCTGCGGGGCAGCAACCGCAGACTCCAGCAAGGCCGAATCCCTCAACCCACTGGATCCGCCAAAACGCGCAATCGCTTTCTCATGAATCTCCCGAACGATCTCGACCGAAAGGTGAAAACAGGCGTCCGGCGTGGCGCTCATGCCAGTTTTTTCATTGTTCGGGCATAATCCTTCATCGTTTCCCTGATAACGCGGGACACCTCGGCTTTCGATGGTCTCGGACGCAGCGGAGTGAGGGTGATCGTGCCGCCGTCGTGGACCTCGACATTCATCTTGTCGCCGCTTTTGACATGTGCGAGCTCCAACAATGCCACATCGAAGATGATGCCCTGCGAGTTGCCGATTTTGCTGATGGTCTTGACCATCTTTTAATACTATGTTTAACGTCCCGTTTCGTCAAGTTTCTGTGCCAGGATTCCGTGAGGAAATCCCATCGTGAAGAACTCTGGTTTCAGATCCCGGCCCGCCGGGGGTTCCTGAACATCACCCCGCAGATTGTTGCCGGAGAATAAGTCCCGATCGGGTTCACCCCGGCCGGAACATCCCGCCATAGCCGGGTTCGTAGAGAGCAAGTCCGGTCAGCGCGCTGATTTTTTTGAAGTGTTCGTCGATGGCGAAGAGGCGGATGCCATCATGGAGGGCGAGCGTGGCAACGACGACATCGAGCCAGGGAACTGTGAGCCCTTTGTCGCGGAGCTTCCAGGCAAGACCATGACCTCCTCCAAGACTCTCTCTTCAATGTCCACGCTGATCCTCATATGCGACGCAATAAAGGCGCAATATGCGGCGAGTTCAAATATAAAAATGATGCAAAATAAATATCATTTTCCTGATGCGATCGTCTCTGCTTCCGCCTCCGCAAGATCGGCGGCCTTGTCGAGAGCGCCGGCCTCCTCGGTGAGTTCCTCGGCCAGGAGGGCTTTGGCGGCGCGGCGTTTTTTGGCGGCGAGGGAGCGCAGGGATTCGATGCGGGCGAGTTGTTCCGGGGTCAGGGGTGGCGGGAGGCGTTGGCCATCGACCGGCAGCAACGGGCGGGTGGCGCGGGTATGAATGGTGATCATGCCGGCGGCGGCGAGATTTTGGAGGGCCTGCCAGGTTGCGGCGTCGAGGATTTGGAGGGCCGGCTTGTCGCCCCGCCATTCGGTCCCGCCAAAAAGCTCATCGACGCGCGGGCGGTCGGCATCCGCGCTGTCCTGAAGAACGGCCACCAGGACGGGGGTCGGTGAGCCGGGCACCCATGTTTCCTCGCAGTGGGCGAGGCGGTTGCCGAGGATCGCCTTGGCGCGGGAGGCGAAGTGGGCGGCGGGGTCGGAGGGCGGGATCTTCACGGGGGAGTTCTCCGCCGGGACAGCGGCCATGACCTGTTCGAGGCGCTTGAGGAATGCCTGGCCGCCGCTCTTGAACTGGATATTCGCGAGGTCGCCGGTGCCGTCGAGCACGCCTTGGGCGAGTTCCATTTTCTGGGACAGCGAGGAAAGCATGCCGTGCTCGATGGTGCCCTCGGCGATGAGGTTGACGACCGTGACCGTCCGGAGTTGGTTTTTCCGCCAGGCGCGGGCGATGCGCTGTTCGAGCTTCGCGGGATTCCACGGGAGGTCGCAATTGATGACGACGCTGGCATTTTGCAAATTCAGCCCGACGCCGCCGGAATCGGTGCTCAGGAAAAGCCGGCAATCCGGGTCCTGCCGGAAGGCGAGGATCTCGGCGCGCCGCCGCTTTTGCGGGACGGTGCCGGTGTGCCAGGCGCAGCCGATGCGGGCCTTGTCCGCCCACTCGCGCACGCGATCCAGCATGCCGATCCACTCCGAGAAGACGATGACTTTGACATCGGGGTCCGCGAGGCATTCGTCCAAGACGCGGGCGAGTTCGTCGAGCTTCGGGCAATCGCGCGAGGGGTTGCCCTTCATGATGCCCGGCGAGTCGCAGATCATGCGCATCATGTTGAGAAGGATCATGAGGAGATCCTGTTCCTTGGGCGTGAGCGGCCGGCGCAGCGAAATCGCCACGAGCTCGGCCACCTGTTTTTGAATTCCCGCATATTCGTCACGCATGGCGGGGGTGAGGGCGACGAAGTGGTTTCTGTCCGTGCGGTCGGGAAGCTCGGTCTCGACTTCCGCCTTGCGCCGGCGGAGGAGGACCGGGCGCACGCGCTCGCGCAGCCTGTCGAGATTCTTGTAGCCGGCCGGCCGGCCCCTTTCGTCGAGCTGGTAGTATTCGCGGTTGAACCGGAAGAGGGGACCGAGGATCGAGGGATCGAGGAAATCCACGATCGAGCGGAGTTCGTCGATCCGGTTTTCGATCGGGGTTCCGGTGAGCACGAACGCGTAGCGGCTCTCCAGGCGCTTGACCGCCTGGGCGGTTTTTGTGGACCAGTTCTTGATCCGTTGGGCCTCGTCGAGGATCACGATATCCGGGCGCAGGCGGGCGTTGATGCCGAGGCTGTCCTGAACGATCTGCTCGTAGTTCGCGATGGTGAAAAACGGGGCGTCCTTTTCGCTGTAGATCCGCGACCGGATGGCGCGTCCGCCGAAGACGAGGCGCAACGGCAAGTCGGTGAATTTTTTGATCTGTTCCTCCCACTCGGCTTTCAGCGAGGCGGGAGTGACAACCAGCACGCGCCGGGCCTTGCCGAGGTGATGCAGAAGCGCGCAGGCGGCGATGGCCTGGATGGTTTTTCCGAGACCCATCTCGTCGGCGAGGAGCGCCCGTTCCTTGAAGGCCAGGTGCAGCATCCCCTCGCGCTGGTAGGGGAAAAGCGGGCTGTGCGTGACGTGCTCCGGATGGCTGCCGTCCGCAATCCCGGCTTCATAGGCCCGGCGGCTGAGGATCCGCTCGCGCTCGCGCCCGCGGGCATCGAGCCACGGTTGAATGTCCTGCGAGATCCTCAGCGCGGGACTGCGCGAGGAGCGGATGTCGCCCAGCAAAACCGGGGTCTCGCACTCCTCGAGCTGGAGGCCGTTGCCATCGAAGCCAACGCGGAGTTTCGGGGATAGCTTTGCCATGTTGCGCTCGACGCGCAGGCGATTGGCGGTGATGTCCGGGACGATATCCACGCGCGGCGAAGGAATGCGCTCCGCGGCTTTGAACCCGGCCCTTTGGCGGCGGGCGAGCTGAAGCAGAACCGCCTCGATATGCTTGCAGGTGCCGAGCCCGTTGGTGCGAAAATCCGTGCAGGTGCAGGAAAATTGGCGCGATACGACATCGCGAATTTCCGCCCGGTAGGTCATGCCGCTCGGCGACTTGATCTCGAAATTCGAGAAGACCGGATGCGCGGGGTCGAGATTCGTGATCCGGTGGCGTTCCTCGCGGGCGCGCAGCCTCCGCTTCGCGAGTTCGTCCGCATCGGTCGTGCGCCAATCGGTGTGTGCGGGCAACGAGGGGCCGTTCGCGTGCGGCTTTCCCGCAGTCTTTCCTGGTTTCATGCGGCAAACATTTTGCACGGCAATCAACCGGGAAAAAGATTTTTCGCATTATCCTTGGTAAGACGACTTGAACGCTCCCCAAAAAATCACCCCCCTGACTCGGATTTCGCTTGGGACCCACTTCCACGGGGGCAGGAGGAGGAAAATCACTCTGAAAAGCGCTTTTCCCAGAAAAGCGCTTTTCCCTTGCCCATTTTACTCTGTAAACATACCTTCTCCGTCCCGCGTGGTTCACACCACGAAAGCAGCCGTAGCTCAATTGGATAGAGCATCTGACTACGGATCAGAAGGTTCCGCGTTCGAGTCGCGGCGGCTGCACCATTTCGAAACGACTGGAAATAAAAGGAAACCAGTCACTTGCAGGGGTTTCCTCCTCCGTTTTTCGCATTCACAGGCAACGACTGGAATCGACAAATAACGGCCTCAATTTATCCGCAAATTATCCGCGTTTTTGGAGCTCATCCAGACGAGGAACCGCTGGACTGGAAAAGAGACGTCAGCAGGAAAGAAATCGAGGGATTCGCTGAGGCGGTCATTTATTTGCGAAGACCGCGAGCATGCTCAAGGATGAATCGACTGCCCCTGCGACACGTGCTGCGCGTGGGCGTTGCGATTCGAATAAGCCGTGAAGCCAAACAGGCGCGAATAGCGTTTGTGTTCTGCCCGGTATTGCCGCTTGAGATGAAACAGATTCTTTTGCAGATCGCGAATGGAACGGCGTTCAATGGCCGTCGCAACCTTCTCCGCCACCTGCACGACTTTCGGCTTGGGGACGCGCATCAAACGGGAAACCAGACGGCCCTCGCTCTCAATCGCCAGAGCCTGACGTTTTTTCGCAATACCCACTTCAAGATTTCGGATTGCCGCGTAAAGCTGCTGGAGCCGGATTGCGTCTGCGGTCTGCGCGTTTTGAACCGCAATCGCTTGGTGAGAATTCAATTTTGGTGAGAAGACCAGCTTGTCGGCATCGAGTCGCTTCGAAAGCGTTTCTTCCAATTTCTGGGGTGAAGACAGAATTCTTTCCCAGCGTAAATTCTCCTGCTCGAACCACGACTTGATGCCGTCCATCTGTCGCTTGTGTTTGGAGTGGTTCGACCGCGACGTGCTGCATCCGACATATTTTCCGTCTGCGGTGCGCGGACAAATCGCCACGTGAACGTGCAGATGCGCCGTATCGTGATGAATGCCGTAGGCGTAGCCGACGGAATCGCCACGATGATATGTCTCGTTAAATTTCAGCAGGACCTTCTTCATCGTGGAGTGCAGAACTTGATCGGGATTGATGCCCGCACCAGCCAGCGCATCGTGTTGTTCCTTTGACATGGAAAAGATGAGCCTGTGCGCAATCACTGGACGTTTCGCCATCGTGGGAAATCGCGCGAGATGCTTCCGCCAGTGTTCGGTGATCCGCAGTTTTCGCTCCACATTGGGAAGCTTGGCCGGTGCCGTCCTCGTTCCGTCGGGATTGATGGAGATATGATTGTGCAAAAATCCCCCGACGTGAACCTGGCCAAGTGATTCTTTCGAGGCGTAGTCGGTAAAATGTTTGAGTTTTTTCCCGATCTGCTGATCCATTTCTGCTCGTTCCCGCAACGAAACTTTTCGGCGGGAAGTCTCGTCGAGATATTCCAGATCAAGTCCACCGCGGGCGGTGGACTTTCGAGCAAAAATCTGCCCGTTTTTCATAGGAGGGATTGCAGCAGATGGATGGTGGTATCGAGCTTCTTATCCATTTGCCCAAGCAAAGCCGGGTCAATTTTGTCCTTGGTGGAAACGACGTAAAGGACCGCTTCAAGCGTTTGGGCTTTCGTTCGAAAACCCATCGTCTGATGCAGGGTTTCAAATCGTTGTTTCGCATCATAGGAGATGTCGAGGGCGATCTGTGTGGTGCCGGGTTTGGATTGGTGTGACATGGCGATTTTCAGCGGGAATTGTTGCGTTGAGCGAATGCGTTCCGTGCGGAAACACGAACTGTTCCGGACCGCGCCTGACGCGGGAAGGGAAGGCGGAAAAATAGCGCCAGCGACCCGCCCGCACTTTCCCCTAGGGAAAGTGCTATCCCGTCGCGTCGTTGACCTGGGAAATGACGCGCAAAGGTCTTGAACCTCGATGGATCGAGCGAGGTCTGACAGGGAGCCATGGAACTGGTGAACCAAGGTTCCGGTTGAGGACTCGAAGCGGATGCCGTCGCCGATTTGAAGAGATGCCGAAGCATGGTCTGAGGTCCTCGAAAATGAGCGGCAAAGGGGAAATTTCCTCCCACTGTTGAGCCGGTTTGCCGCCGTTGCGTCGGCAAAAACGGGCGAAGGAAAGGAACGGATGCCTTGCCTGTTGCTGGAATGAAAGACACCGTCCGGGAAGGCAACCTGCCGATATCGAGCATCCAATCAGTCCGGATCGCCCCGCTCGACGTGCGTTCTTCTTTCCTACCAGCCGCTGAAAAGTCACCGGGAATATGCGCGTAGCGGCGCTCCAGCCATGTCTGCCCCGCACCCAAGAAACAAGGGAAACGGTTCCTCTTGTGAGGGAAATGCGCCTTCACGCCGCCACCTCATTTGCCTTTCGTTCGCTCGGCATGAGTGGCGGTGCCTCGCCACTCACCAATCGCGAATAGGCCGCTTCAACGGATTCCGTGGCGACAAGAAGATCCCGGCCCTCGCGGATGATGATGAGCCATCCGGCCCCTGCATACCGGGTGGCCCACAACATTCGGTCAACGAGCTTGGCCGAGCCGAGCACGGCGATGATTTGCTTTTTGGTGAGGGCCAGCGGACGCATCCCGTCAATGGAGACCCACTGGGTGGGATGTTTGGTTTTCATTGTATCCTCCTTTGCTCAACGTTTCTGGTTGTCATGTGTCGTTCTGATTCCGGGTAAAAATAGGCGCACCGGACGGCAGACCTGCTCCAGTTTGGGAGCAACTTTCCCCAAGTCTTTGAAGACGTTTCACGGGGAACAAATACCAACTGGAAACGGACGAATGGCCCCAGGATCGGGGCCAAATTTCTCCCGTGTGGAAGGCTGCCTGTTCGTGTCATCCGGCGAACGCTATACTCTGCTTTTGAACGGGCTGTTCCCGAGACGGAACAATCCTCTGCTTTTGAACGGGCTGTTCCCGAGACGGAACAATCTGGGGGTCACGATTGGGCTGAGTTTTTGGACAAAAATGTGAATGCAGGATTGATCTTTGTGTTTTGACACAAAAGAGAGGGCAAATTTGTGTCAAAAGGGGGGCATGGGGATAGCTTGAAAAGCGGATTGTAAATCAAGGAACGGACTCACAGTTCATGCTTCAACTGCCGCCTTTTCTCTGTTATCAACGCTCGTTCAGGGTGATTTCTCTCGCAGAAAGACGTGGTCGCAAAGATCGTTTTCTCCCCCCCTCTGCTTTGGGTCATTCTGATAAAACCATGTCCAATCCGTTTTTTGACCATCCCATCTTGAACTCGCCGTATGAGCGCCCAGCGAGGCATTGGGAGTTGGATGGACATGGCCAGCCGACCCAGCAAATCCTCGAAAGTCGCCGTCGCGCGGATTTCATCACACCGATTCCGAAGCCACGAAAGCGGAAAGGGGTGGTCGCCCAACAACAAATCGTTTTTGATGAAGGAAAGGGGCTCTCCTCCACCGATCAGCAATACGATCCCACCTCCATCATCAACGAACTCCGTTCGCACGTCGATCAATGGAGAACCCTGTCGTCAAGTCAATGGATGGTCACGCCGGAGACCGCACGCTTGCTGGAGCACTGGCGGCACCATGAATTCAGTTCAGTCCGTCCGTTTTTCTGCCAGGTCGAAGCAGTTGAAACAGCGATTTGGCTTACTGAGGTCGCCCCGCAGATGGGAAAAGCCGGGAAACGTTTGCTTGATCATCTTGCGAATGCGAACAACGATGCGAATCCAGAATTGATGCGGCTGGCTTTGAAGCTTGCCACCGGTGCAGGCAAGACCACCGTCATGGCGATGCTCATCGCATGGCAGACAATCAATGCTGTGCGCCGTCCATCCAGCAATAAATTCTCTCGCGGTTTTCTGGTTGTCGCGCCTGGTCTTACCATCAAGGACCGCCTCCGGGTGCTGCAGCCCAATGACCCGGACAGCTACTACGCAAGTCGCGAGTTGGTTCCGAGTGACATGCTGGAGGACGTGAACCGTGCAAAGATCGTCATTACCAACTACCACGCCTTCAAGCTCCGCGAGCGACTCGAGCTTTCCGCCGGTGGACGCGCATTGCTCAAAGGCCGCATTGGACCAGACCTGAACACCGTCGAGACCGAGGGCCAAATGCTTCAACGCGTGATGCCCGATCTTATGGGCATGAAGAACATTCTTGTCCTCAATGATGAGGCACACCATTGCTACCGTGAAAAGCCGAAGGAAGCCGACGAGGAGGAACTCAAGGGAGACGAGAAGAAGGAAGCCGAGAAAAACAACGAAGCCGCCCGGCTCTGGATTTCGGGTCTGGAAGCTGTGAAGCGAAAACTTGGGATCTCAAGAGTCATCGACCTTTCCGCGACTCCGTTTTTCCTGCGGGGTTCGGGTTATGCCGAGGGAACTCTCTTCCCTTGGACGATGAGTGACTTCTCGCTCATGGATGCCATTGAGTGCGGCATCGTGAAACTGCCCCGCGTTCCGGTCGCGGAAAATATTCCCGGCGATGAAATGCCGGTGTTCCGCAATCTTTGGGAAAACATTCGGAAAGACATGCCCAAGACCGGCCGGGGCAAGGCAACGGAACTCGATCCGCTGAAACTGCCAACCCGTCTCCAGACGGCCCTGCAAGCCCTCTACGGCCACTACGAAAAGACGTTTCACCTGTGGCAGAAGGAAGGAATTCGGGTGCCGCCGTGCTTCATCGTTGTTTGCCAGAACACATCGATTTCCAAGCTGGTTTACGAATTCATCTCTGGTTTTCACCGAAAAAATGAGGACAGCAGCACAACGTTGGAAAATGGCCGCTTGGCCCTGTTCCGCAATTTCGACGAAAGCACCGGCAATCCGCTGCCCCGGCCCAATACCCTGCTGATCGACAGCGAGCAACTCGAAGCCGGAGATGCCCTGGACTCCAATTTTCGGGCCATGGCTTCCGATGAGATCGAGCGATTTCGTCGGGAAATCACGGAACGAACTGGCGATATTCGCAAGGCCGAGAGCATCTCCGATCAGGAATTGCTCCGCGAAGTCATGAATACGGTTGGCAAACCTGGAACGCTTGGGGAGTCCATTCGCTGCGTCGTCTCCGTTTCGATGCTCACCGAAGGCTGGGATGCAAATACCGTCACCCACGTGCTTGGCATCCGGGCCTTTGGCACACAGCTCCTCTGCGAGCAGGTCATTGGGCGCGCCCTCCGACGTCAGTCCTACGAGTTGAACGAAGAGGGGCTTTTCGACGTGGAATATGCCGACGTATTCGGCATTCCGTTCGACTTCACTGCAAAGCCGGTTGTCGCACCGCCACAGCCGCCACGGGAAACCGTTCAGGTCAAGGCCATTCGCCCCGAGCGCGATGCTCTTGAAATCCGCTTCCCTCGCGTTGAAGGCTACCGTGTCGAATTGCCTGAGGAACGGCTCACCGCAAAATTCACAAACGATTCCATCATGGAACTCAGCCCCGATCTTGTCGGCCCTTCCAAGACACGAAACTCGGGTATCATTGGCGAAGGAGTCGATTTGGATTTGGAGCACTTGGGCGACATGCGCCCGTCAACGCTTCTGTTCCATCTCACTCAGCGGCTGCTTTATACGAAATGGCGTGATCCCGGCGAGGAACCCAAACTTCATCTTTTCGGCCAGCTCAAGCGCATCACGAAAGAATGGCTGGACACTTGCCTCGTCTGCAAAGGCGACACCTATCCGGCATTGCTCATGTATCAGGCACTGGCGGATATGGCCTGCAACCGCATCACAGCGGGCATCACACAAGCTTTTGCCGAGGAACGTCCGATCAAGGCACTGCTTGATCCCTACAATCCAACCGGTTCGACCGCCCATGTCCGCTTCAATACGTCACGCCCCGACCGCTGGGAAACGGATGCCCGCCGCTGCCATATTAACTGGGTCGTCCTCGACAGCGATTGGGAAGGAGAATTCTGCCGCGTGGCAGAATCCCATCCCAAAGTTCTGGCCTACGTCAAAAACCACAATCTCGGACTCGAAATTCCCTACCGCTACGGTTCGGAAACACGGAAATACTTGCCGGATTTTATTGTCACGGTCGATGATGGTCGCGGTCCCCAAGACCCGCTTCATCTCATCGTCGAGATCAAGGGCTATCGCCGGGAGGACGCCAAGGAAAAGAAATCCACGATGGAGACCTATTGGATTCCGGGCGTGAACCGGCACGGGAAATATGGGCGCTGGGCCTTCGCCGAGTTTACAGAGGTTTACCAGATTGAGGCCGATTTCGAGGCGAAGGTTGAGGGAGAATTCGACAAAATGATTGCTGCCGCCATCCATCTATGATCCAGATGCAATACATTCAATCCAATGACCACCTGCAGTCAGGGAGATTTTTTCTTGCCTCCAGAAGGTTTTACATCGATCTTCCAATCATCTGCCCCTTGATAGTAGGCCCGTTCGTTGATCCTGAACGTGTGCCGAGGTCCTGGGGCTTTTTTGCTGCGTCATGAGAATCCGCCGCATCGCCATATTGATCGACGGCGGTTTCTTCATCAAACGTCTATCCAAGCTCGTTCGACCGGAACATTGCGATACAGCCGAAGGAGTGGCCCGTTCAGCCTACCACCTGTGCAAGCGGCATGTGCGTAATCTTGTTGGCGAACGTGGGGATCCTCGTCAAAGCCGATGGCTGGATCACGTTTACCGATTGTTCTATTACGATGCTGAGCCATATGACGGTGTGGCTCACCACCCTATTTCCAACTTGCAGATCGACTTCGCTAAATCTGCCGAAGCCAAGTTCCGCAACGAGCTGTTTCATCACTTGAGAAAGTTGCGAAAGTTCGCTCTGCGCCTTGGGAAAGTGACCAAGGAGGATGGCTGGCATGTCAAGAGCACTGACACCACCAAAAAGCTCCTCCGCACCCGTGACTGGCTGCCAGTTTTGGATGCCGCCGTCCAACAGGCTGAATTGGGGCTGGCCCCAGCGGTCTTGCCAGCCGATCAGGCAGTACAATTGAAGAAGCTCGCCGACCTCTGGCGAAATCTCTCGCCAGATGACCTCCGCCTTGGGCTCCGCCAAAAAGGTGTGGACATGCGCATCGGCATCGACATTACCACGCTCACACTTAAAAAGCAGGTGGATACCATCATCTTGGTGACAGGTGACAGCGATTTTGTTCCCGCCGCCAAGGTCGCTCGGCGTGAAGGCGTGGAGTTCATCATCGATCCCCTGTGGCAGTCAGTGAACGATGATCTCCACGAGCATGTGGACGGAGTCATCTCCGCCTATCGTGATCCCGCATCATTAAAAGCCGATAACCATAACGAAGATGACGACAGCAACGATGTCTCACCCGTCGAGTCTGCGGCACCGCCACCACCTCCGGCACCCTGATCGCTTCGTCATTTCTTTCCATGCCCGCGACCCGCCTCAAAATTTTTATCAGCAGCGTTCAGAAAGAATTCGCGGACGTGCGCCGGGATTTGAAAGCATTCCTTCTGGGTGATGCCTTTTTGAAGCGGTTTGTGGCTGAGGTTTTCTTGTTTGAGGAATTACCGGCCCGAGATCAGAGTGCGGATCAGGTTTATCTTGGTGAAGTCGAGCACTCGGACATTTACCTTGGGCTCTTCGGCAAGGAATACGGTTGGGAGGATTCCCAAGGCGTTTCGCCCACCGAGCGGGAATACCTCCACGCCACAAAACTGCGCAAAACCCGGTTGATCTACGTCTGGGGACAGGATGACAAAGCCCGCTCTCCCAAGATGCAGGCTCTCATCCGGCGAGCCAGCAACGAGCTTGTCCGGCGGCGCGTCACCGACATGCCCTCACTTAACGCCGAGGTCTATGCCAGCCTGGTCGATCACCTCGACCGGCAGGGCGCATTCAAGAAGCCGCCTTTCGACACATCGGTTTGCGACAAGGCGTCGGTTTCCGATCTCTCCCGCAAGCGCATCGAGTGGTTCCTCGCCACGGCCCGCCGCGAGCGCGGCTTTCCGCTGAAAAGTGGAACGTCCCCGGAAGCCCTTCTGCGGCATTTGAATCTTCTTGACGGTCGCAATCCCACCAATGCCGCCATCCTCCTGTTCGGTTCGTCGCCTCAGCATTTCCACCGGCCTGCCGAAACCAAGTGCGTATTCTGTCATGGCACCGAATACCGCCGCCCTTTCGCCTCCCAGCAGATTTATGGAGGCGACCTCTTCGAGCAGGCCGATCAAGCCCGGGATTTCGTCCTTGCGAAGATCAACCGCGCGGTTGGAACCCGCGAACACAGCATCACCGCTCCCGCTGCTTACGAGCTTCCGCCCGATGCGGTCGCCGAAGCGATTGTCAACGCCATCGCGCACCGCGATTACCACAGCAACGCTTCCGTCGAGGTGCGTCTCTTTGCGGACCGGCTCGAAGTCTGGAACCCTGGTGCCATGCCCGGCAATCTCTCCCTCGACGATCTTCGCACGGACCATCCGAGCATCCCGGCCAATCCGCTCATCGCCGAACCTCTCTACCTCACCCGCTATATCGAGAAAGCCGGCTCCGGCACGCAGCGGATGATCGAGCTGTGCCGTGATGCCGGCCTGCCCGCGCCGGACTTCGAACTTCGCGCCGGTTCCTTCGTGCTCACCCTCTGGCGGGATTGGCTCACGGACGAGGTGCTGGCCGGCCTCGGTTTGAATGAACGCCAGCAAAAGGCCCTCGTTTGGTTGAAAACGCATCAGCGTATTTCCAATCCCGATTATCAAAAACTCACCGGTGCGACGAAAAAAACTGCCACTCGAGATCTGCTCGACTTGAAGCACAAGGGCGTGGTGGATCAGCGCGGCACTCGGGGGCCGGGTGTTCATTACGTCATCGGTCGCAAAAGGGACAAAAAGGGGACAATGGAGACATGAATTCGCTCACGTTGAAATGGGGACATAATGGGGACAATGGGGACAACGCTTCAACAAGCTTCTGTCGCGTCACGCCATCGGTTACTCCTTCGGAATGGGACACTTATAGGACATTTGAGACACTTTCTCGCGGTTGAAAACTATGGCCAAGAAATCTTCCACGCCCAAAAAAGTCGAAACGCTCAAGCACGAGGAGGCAAAGCGAAAGAATATTCCCACGGCGGAATTTCAGTCGGTCTTGCAGAAAGAGCAGGAAGCTCCGGTCGAGTGGCGCACCAGCCGCAATCGTGATCTTGACCCCCAGATCGTCTGGCGCGGGAAGGATGAGCAGGATTGGAGCGATCTCGTCGTCCACGCCCCGCCGCTCTACATCCAGGAAAAGGTCCATCCAAAGGCCCTCATCGATGACCTGCTGCGCCAGTCCCGCGAGAGCCAACACGATGCCGGAGAACTCACCCCCGATCTCTTCGCCGACTTCAACGGTATCCCCAAGGGCGTCGATAAGACTGAGTTCTACGCCCACGACGCAAACTGGTCGAATCGCATGATCCTCGGCGACTCCCTCCAGGTCATGGCCAGCCTCGCCGAGCGCGAGGGCCTGCGCGGGCGCGTCCAGTGCATCTACTTCGACCCGCCTTACGGCATCAAGTTCAACAGCAACTTCCAGTGGTCCACAACCAGCCGCGACGTGAAGGACGGCAAGGCCGACCACATCACCCGCGAGCCGGAGCAGGTCAAAGCCTTCCGCGACACTTGGCGCGATGGCATCCACAGCTATCTTACATATCTGCGCGATCGCCTCACCGTCGCCCGCGATCTGCTCACCGATTCCGGCTCCATCTTCGTGCAGATTGGCGATGAAAATGTCCATCGCGTCCGGGCGGTGATGGATGAGGTGTTCGGGGAGGAAAACTTCATCGCAGACATCGTCTTTAGAAAAACCAGCGGCCAAGCTAGCAACTTCCTACCGGGAATTTACGACCACGTCGTTTGGTATGCGAAAACGAAAGACCTCGCAAAATATCGATCTCTGTTCGGCATTCTTGGCGAGGATGTTTCTGACGAATCCTACAATTGCGTCGAAGACTCGACTGGTAACTGGAGGCGCCTCAAGAAAGATGAGCAAGCCCAACCGACGAGTCGGCGATTCCGAACAGCCAACATAACTTCACAGGGGGCCTCGGTGGTTGGTTCCGCTCCTTTCGAGTTTGAAGGAACCACATTTGAGCCGTCGACAGGCAACCACTGGAAACCATCTCGTATTGGTCTGACCAGAATGGCGAAAACAGGGCGGTTGCTCGGAATTGGGAGGACCCTGACTTACAGGCGCTATCTCAACGACTTCCCGATCGTTTACTACAACAACATTTGGATGGACACCATTGAGAGCACCTTTGCGGTTCAGAAGGTGTATGTCGTCCAGACCGGAATGAAAGTTATCGAACGTTGCATGCTGATGGCGACCGACCCCGGTGATCTCGTGCTCGATCCAACCTGCGGTTCCGGCACCACAGCCGCCGTCGCTGAGCAATGGGGCCGCCGCTGGATCACAATTGACACCTCGCGCGTGGCGCTGGCACTGGCCCGCGCCCGCATCATGGGCGCGCGTTATCCCTTTTACCTTCTGGCCGATTCTCGCGATGGCCAGATCAAGGAAGCCGAAGTCACACGCATCGCACCGAGCACGCAGCCTGTCCACGGGAACATCCGCCACGGCTTCGTCTATGAGCGTGTACCGCATATCACCCTCAAGTCCATCGCCAACAACACGGAGATCGATGTCATCTGGGATCAATGGCAGGAGAAGCTGGAGCCGCTGCGGGAGAAATTGAACGCTTCGTTCGGAAAAGAGTGGCAGGAATGGGAAGTTCCCCGAGACGCGGAGAAGGGTTGGTCGGGCGGCCAAACAAAGCTCCATGCAGAGTGGTGGCAGGCCCGCATTGCCCGGCAGCAAGAGATCGACAAGTCCATCGCAGCGAAGGCCGAGTTTGAATACCTTTACGACAAACCCTACTCCGACAACAAAAAGGTTCGCGTCGCCGGCCCCTTCACCGTCGAGAGCCTCAGCCCCCACCGCGTGCTGGGCGTGGATGAGGATGACGAGTTAATCGACACCCTCCAGGAGGACAGCCCGGAATACGGACAATCCTTCCCCCAGATGATTCTGGAAAACCTCAAAACGGCGGGTGTCCAGCAGGCGCATAAGGAGGATCGCATCACTTTTACGGCACTGACTCCCTGGCCCGGCGAACTGGTTTGCGGCGAAGGGCGTTATCTCGAAGGCGAAACGGAAAAACGGGCTGCTATCTTCATCGGCCCCGAATTTGGCACCGTCCAACGCGCCGATCTCGTTGCTGCTGCCCGCGAGGCCGGGGATGCCGGTTTCGACGTGCTCATCGCCTGCGCCTTCAATTACGAGGCCCACACCACCGAATTCAACAAACTCGGACGCATCCCGGTGCTCAAGGCCCGCATGAATGCCGACCTCCATATGGCCGGTGACCTCAAGAACACAGGCAAGGGGAATCTCTTCGTCATTTTCGGTGAACCGGACATCACATTGCTTCCGGAAGCTGATGGCAAACTCCGGGTAAAAGTCAATGGCGTGGATGTCTTCAAACCCCAGACCGGGGAAGTCATCAGCGACGGAGCCGACGGCATCGCCTGCTGGTTCATCGACACCGACTACAACGAAGAAAGCTTCTTCGTCCGCCAGGCCTACTTCCTTGGAGCCAACGACCCCTACAATGCTCTCAAAACCACTCTCAAAACCGAAATCGACCCCGACGCCTGGGCCACCCTCCACAGCGACACCTCCCGGCCTTTCGACAAGCCAAAGAACGGGCGCATCGCCGTGAAAGTCATCAACCACCTTGGCGATGAGGTGATGAAGGTTTTCAAAACTTAGTCATAAACGAAACATCCGGATGAGATCTTGTCAGGCAACAACAACTCACAAACAATAGGGATACTCAACGATGATTACGAAACTGACCCTGCGGAATTTCAAGAGCGTGGAGGAACAAACCTACGAATTCACACATTTCGACCTCTTAGTCGGGCGCAACAACAGCGGTAAGAGCACGGTGCTGCAAGCGCTGGCGATCTGGCAATTCTGCGTTGACGAATTTCATCGCTCCAAGCGGGGTGGATCGAAAGGTATTCAAGTGGTGCTCCCCAACTTCACAGCGTTGCCTTTACCAGAGTTTAATTTGCTCTGGAAAGACAGGACGGATCGATCTTATCCGATCAAGGAAGGGAAAAAGAAGCAGGAATTCATTCTCATCGAACTGCTTGTTGAGTGGCAGCGACATGGGGGAGAAACGGAAACGTTTGGCATTGAGTTGCGGTATCACTCGCCGCAAACAATCTACGCGATTCCGATCGGCGGATGGAAAAGATTCCGCGAATGCGATGAAAGCGGAGAAATGCCGAAGATCGCATACGTCCCGCCATTTTCAGGCTTGGAGCCGACAGAAAAGTGGCTGGATGTTTCCCCTATTCGGCAGCAAGTCGGTAAGGGGCAACCCGGAAGCGTTCTCAGGAACCTCCTCTTACGGGTTTGTCCTCCGCCCAAGCGTGGAGACGATGGACGGATCGAAAAAGGACACATGCCCCCCGATGACTGGAACGAACTCTCGGGGATCGTCGAACGCTGGTTCACCGTGAAGATTAACACACCAGAGTATGACTCCGCCAAAGATGTGTTTATTACCGTTGAGTATGAGCAGAAGAAAAACCGTTATGACATCATCGCTGGCGGAAGCGGATTTCACCAAACATTGACACTGCTGGCATTCCTTTACGGTTATCACCCGACAACAATCCTGCTTGACGAACCCGATGCGCATCTGCACGTCAGTCTGCAACGCGAGATTCTCGACTACTTCAAACGGAAATCGCTGGATCGGAAAACGCAATTCCTGATTGCCACACACGCCGAGGAATTCGCACGCGGCGTGGATGCCAGTCAGATCGTTTCTTTGTTAAGCCAGGCACCCAAACGCGTGCAATCAACGCCAGCTGTGCTGCGGGCAATGTCGGATGTGACGAACGAGGAAATCGTTCGGTTGATGCCCTCTCCATGCATCCTTTACGTTGAGGGGGAAAGTGATGAGCGAATCCTGCGTGCATGGGCGAGCCAGTGTGGCGCGCAATCCGCAATGGATAAGGTCTGCTTCAAGTCGATGAATGGCGGTAGCAAGGCAGAAATGAAGGCGAATGCGGATGACCACTTTGCCGCATTGAAGCAAATCATACCCGGTGCGACACGGCTGATGCTTTTCGACTTCGACAGCAGCGACAGCGCATTTCATCCGCCGCCGGACAACCCGGCGCTGTCCGAGTGGAAGCGCAAGAACATCGAGAACTATCTTCTTGTGCCGGACGCATGGAAAAGAACCGCCTCGCGACTTCTTGATGCAACGGACACCCCCCTGTTCGCGCTGCCTGTGTTGCAAAAGATCGATGATTTTTTTGCCGAGCAAAATCTCACCTTACCTCTGGGAAAAACGTGGAGAACTGTTACGGCAAACGTATTTAGTGTGGTGGACGGGAAGCGAATTCTTTTTGAAGACGACGACTCGCTTTTTCACCGAATTGAATCCGCCTCACCGTCCATTCAACTCATTCGCGAGCAAGTTGCCATGAGTATGACTGCCGATGAAATTCATGAAGACGTTCATGAATTCATCGTGAAACTTAATGCGTTGGCTGGAAACTGAGTAACCGCACGGGTGAAGTGATGGAATTTCGCATAGCCGATACCTTTACCGACAGTCTTGCTCACCTAACCTAACTTCCCCGACGGAAGGCCTGAAGGGCCGATAAACACAGAGGGTCCGATATTTTTCGGGCTACAGCTGTGCGCCGGAGGGGAAGGCGGCCCACTTGGGAGGGGAGGCGAAGAG
>JBAYWC010000015.1:0-33384 GCA_041674265.1 Terrimicrobiaceae bacterium | reverse complement strand
TTTCCGTTGCTCTCCACCCCGCCTCGCGGCGACGCAGTTACTTCAAGTTCTCACCAGCCCAACGGTGGCCGGTGGCCGGGGTCTTCCACCCCGGAGGAGTGCGCAGCTTCGCAGCGCACGAGCACGGGCGTCCCGCCCGTGTGCGGCCCTGTCCCTGTTACGATGCCCAGTCTCCACACGGGCGGGACGCCCATGCCCCCTGGGCTGTTGCCACCCTCTTCTCCCATGACGCTCCAGATCCTCCTCGCCATTTCCGCGGTTCTCTTCGCTCTCGGCCTTGCCGCCGCGCTTTCGCGCTCGAATGCGATCATGGTCCTTATCGGCATCGAGCTCATGCTCGGCGCCGCGAACCTGAATTTCGTCACCTTCTGGAGATTCTCCGAAAGCCCTTCCGACCTGGCCGGCACCCTGTTCGCGGTCTTCTCCATCGCCGTCGCCGCCGCCGAGGCCGCCGTCGGCCTCGCCATCGTCATCCTCGTCCACCGCGGGATCAAAAGCGTCGAGGCGGACGACGCCTCGCATTTGAAAGGTTAAGACCAATGCGAAATTCGAAATGTGAAATTCGAAATTGGGGCGCAAGCGCCCTCGTCCCGCTTCGCGGAGCCATTTCTACTTTCCGATTTCCCGTTTCCACTTTCCGCTTTCCATGATCTCCCTGATTCCCATCCTTCCGCTGCTCGCCGCCGGTATCACCGCGCTGATGCGGCGCGGTCAAAGGACTCCGGCCGCAACGCTGGTGATCGCCGCCCAGGCGGGTTCGACGGTCTTGAGCCTGCTGGCGTTTGTTCGGACGCTCGGCGCGGAGGGGCCACACGGCGAAGTGCCCAGGACGTCTTTCAATTTTCCCTGGCTGGACATCGGCCGTGAAACGTTGAGCCTCGGACTCCTCCTTGATCCGCTCGGCGCGGGGATGGCGCTGATGGTGTCCTTCGTCTCGCTTTTGATCTTCATCTACAGCGTCGGCTACATGAGGGAAGATGCGAATTTCACGCGGTTCTTCTGCTTTTTGTCCCTGTTCTCCGCCGCGATGCTCGGGGTGGTTCTTTCAAACAGCCTGCTGCTCACGTTCATCTGCTGGGAGCTTGTCGGGCTGGCGTCCTACCTGCTCATCGGGTTTTGGTTCCACAAACCCGAGGCCGCTGCCGCCGCGAAGAAGGCCTTCATCACGACCCGCATCGGCGATATGGGGTTCCTGCTCGGAATGCTCTGGCTCTACTCGGCTTCCGGCACATTGCTTTTCTACGATCATGGCAACGGATGCCTTGAGGCCGCCGCGCTCACGGCCATGTCCGCAAAGACCGCCTGCCTGGGGCTCGCTGTCTCGAATGGTATCGCCCTTCTCATCTTCTGCGGCGCGGCGGGAAAATCCGGCCAGTTTCCGCTTCATGTCTGGCTGCCGGATGCCATGGAGGGACCGACGCCGGTCAGCGCGCTCATCCACGCCGCCACGATGGTGGCCGCGGGCGTCTATCTCGCGGCCCGCATGTTTCCGGTTTTCTCCGCGACGGGCCCGGTGTCTGTCGCCCTCACGACCGTTGCATGGGTCGGGGCATTCACCGCCCTCTTCGCCGCGCTGATCGCCGTCGCGCAGACCGACATCAAGCGGATCCTCGCCTATTCGACCGTCTCGCAGCTTGGTTTCATGATGCTCGCGCTCGGGGTCGGGAGCGTCACGGCCGCCATGGTCCACCTCATCGCCCACGCGTTCTTCAAGGCGCTCCTCTTCCTGGGAGCGGGCTCCGTCATCCACGGGGTCCATGAAGAACAGGACATCCGGAAAATGGGCGGCTTGCGGAAGTTCATGCCGGCCACCTTCGTCACCTATGCCATCGGCATGATGGCCCTCTCCGGCGTTCCGTTCTTTTTCTCGGGCTTCTGGAGCAAGGATGAAATCCTCCACGTCGCCCACCAGTGGCCGGTTTCGCAACTGCCGTTCTTCATGGCCGCCGCCGCCGCGTTCCTGACGGCATTCTACATGACCCGCCAGATGTGCTACGTCTTCGCTGGCTCGTATCGCGGGCGCGCCCACCCTCACGAGAGTCCGGCGGTGATGGCCGTTCCGCTCGGCATCCTCGCCGGAGCCGCTGTCCTGATGTCCATTCCCGCAACGCCTGCCTGGCCTTGGTTTCACGGTTATCACACGGGCCATGTCCTCACGCCCGACTTCGCGCGGTTGATCGAGCACGATTTTCTCACGATCGCGGGGCTCTCGATCGTTATTGTGACTGCCGGAATTGGGATGGGATACCTGCTCTACCGGCACATCGGAATCAAAGGCCAGGGGGAACGGGCGTCCCGCCCGTTTGGGCAGGCGCCCGCAACGAGTCACACACGGGCGGGACGCCCATGCCCCCTGGAAAACCCCGACGACGCATTGGCCGCCGATCCTATCCAACAGCTCTTGCCGGGGTTGTATCGCGCGCTCGCCAACCGTCTTTATGTGGATGAATTCTACAACGCGACGGTTGTCCGGGCCCTCGGGCTGCTGGCCCGGCTCGCGGCCTGGATCGACCGCTGGATCTTCTCCGGAATTGTCCGCCTGGTCGGCGCGCTTTCCCTGCTCGCCTCGTCGCTCGGCGACCTCTTCGACAGGTTCTCGATCAACCTCGGATTCGACAGCTTCTGCGGCGGGCTCCGCGACGGGGGACAGCTCTTCTCTTCGTGGGAAAGCGGCCGCGCGCAGGGATACCTGCGCTTTCTGAGCGTCGGGACCGTTCTCCTTCTCATTATCCTCGGATGGCTGCTCACATGACTCTCCTTACGCTGATTCCATTTGTCGGAGCGCTGCTTATCGCCCTGCTGCCTTCGCCTCGCGCCGCGCGCGGGCTTGGGCTCGCGGTGATGGCGGGCGTTCTCGGTCTCACCGTTTCGCTGGCGCTCGGCTACGATCGCGTTGCTGGCGGAATCCAATTCATCGAGCACCACGCGTGGATTCCCGCGCTCGGGGTGGATTACTTCGTCGGCGCCGATGGCATGAGCCTGATGCTGCTTCTGCTGACGGCGTTCATCACGCCGTCCGCCGTGCTGTCCGGCGGCCCGGGCATTTCGAAGCTGCAGGTTGCGCTGGTCCTGCTTCTCGAGACGGCGCTCATCGGAACGTTCACCGCGCTGAATTTCATCCACTGGTTCGTGTTCTATGAGTTGAGCCTCGTGCCCGCGTTCCTTCTCATCCGTTCGTCGGGAACGAAAGCCGCGACGACCGCGGCCCTGCGGTTCTTCATCTATACCCTGCTCGGCGGAATCGCGCTGCTCATCGGGTTCCTGGCCATCCAGCTTGCCACGGGGACATTCGATCTGATCCGGCTTGGGGAGACCGGACCGTCGCTCGACGGGGTCCTCGCGGCGCGGTTCGGGTGGCCGTCCGCGGGCCTTCTGGTCTTTTGCTGCATCTTCCTCGGCCTCGCGGTGAAAGTTCCCGTCGTGCCGTTCCACACATGGTTGCCGGACGCCTATGCCGAGGCCCCTTCCCCCGTCTCGATGCTCCTCACCGGGCTGATGTCGAAGATGGGCGTGTATGGGTTTCTGCGGCTGCTCGTGCCGTTGTTCCCGCAGCGCATGCAGGAACTCGCCACCCCGCTCCTCTGGCTGGCGCTCGCCACCATTGTCTTCTCCTCCTTCGCCGCGCTCGCGCAGACCGATCTCAAGCGGATCTTCGCCTATTCCTCGGTCAACCACCTCGGCTATTGCCTGCTCGGGATCTTCGCCGTCGCGGCCGTCCCGATGGGCGCGCCTGCCGCCCGCGCGGCGGCGACCAATGGCGTCCTCCTGCAAATTTTCAACCACGGCCTCACCGCCTCCTCCCTCTTCGGCTTCGTCGGATTCCTCGAGCGCCGGTCGGGCGGGCTTCGCGGGATGGCGGACTTCGGCGGACTGCGCGCGGCGGCTCCGGTTTTTGCCGGGCTCATGGGGATCGCGATTTTCTCCTCGCTCGGGCTGCCCGGACTGAATGGGTTCGTCGGGGAATTCCTGATTTTCAGCGGCACGTTCAAACTGGTCTGGTGGGCGGCGGCGCTCGCCGCCATCGGGCTCTTCGTGACGGCGGTTTTCCTGTTGAACATCATCCAGAAAGTCTTCACCGGCCCGCTGCCGGAGCGCTGGTCGAAATTCCCCGATCTCACCTCCGCGGAAACCCTCACCGTCGCGCCAGCGATCGCATTGATGTTCGTCCTCGGCATCTGTCCGCAGGTGCTCATCGCCCTTTTCAACAAGCCATGACCTCGAGAAGAATTTGGAATTCGGAATTTGTAATGTGGAATGAAAACCCGGGGCCGGTTGGCTTGGCGGAAGCCCGCGGGATTCCCGGCACTTGTTTCTCCAAATGATCCTCACCGCGACATTCCTTTCCGCATTTGCCGGCGCAGCCCTCATCCTGCTGTTGCCGGAACGCCACGCGCCGCTCGCCCGCTGGATCGCTCTCCTCGCGGCACTGGCCGGGCTCGGTTTTGCGAAGGCGGCGTTTCTATTCTACGACAACTCGCCCGCCGCCCCGCATTTCCAGTTTCTCACGCAAATCCCCTGGATCCCCCAACTCGGCATTTCGTTCTCCACCGGCGCGGACGGCATCAGCGTCGTCATGCTGTTGCTCACCGGGATCATTGCGGTGGCCGGCGTGCTTTTTTCATGGGACGCGACGCGCCGCCCGCGGGCGTTCTTCGCATTTTATCTGATCATCATCGGCGGCGTCTACGGGGTCTTCCAAAGCTTCGACCTCTTCCTGCTCTTCGTCTTTTACGAGATCGTCATCATCCCGAAATATTTCCTCATCGCGGCCTGGGGTTCCACGAACCGCGAATACGGCGCGATGAAATTGACGATCTATTCGGTGGTCGGGAGCGCGCTTGTTTTGCTTGCGCTGATCGCCACGTATGCCGTCTCGGGAGCGCATTCGTTCGATCTCCTCACGCTCGCCGATCCGTCGAAAGTGCAATTCGCGCCCGCCTTCCAGTCCTGGGCCTTTCCCGTGATGTTTACCGGCTTCGCCGTGCTGGCGGGCCTCTGGCCGCTGCACACGTGGGCACCGTCCGGCCACGTCGCCGCCCCGACTGCCGTCTCCATGCTCCTCGCGGGGGTTGTCATGAAACTCGGCTCGTATTCCGCGCTCCGCGTGGCCATGACACTCTTTCCGCAGGGCCTCGACCAATGGCGGACCGCCATCGCCGTGCTCGCGACCGCAGGCATCGTCCTCGGCGCCTTGGTGGCCCTCGCGCAAAAGGACCTCAAATTCACCGTCGGCTACTCGAGCATCGCCCACATGGGATTCGTCCTGCTCGGCCTCGTGACACTGAACTTGTCCGGCCTCGGCGGGTCCGTCCTCCAGATGTTCTCGCACGGCATCATCGGCGGGCTCCTGTTCGCCGTCGTCGGACGGATGATCTACGACCGCACGCACACCCGTGACATCGCGGAACTTGGAAAAATGGACCTCGCCAGGGCGCTCCCCTTCGCCGCCCTCACCTTCACGGTGGCCTCCGTCGCCTCGATGGGCTTGCCCGGGTTCAGCGGCTTCATTGCCGAGTTTGCCATCCTGAGCGGTTCGTGGAAATCCTTTCCGGTGTTCCTCCTCCCCGCCGGCATCGGGGTCGTCATCACCGTGGCCTTCACGCTTCGCGCCCTCCAGCGGACATTCTACCCGTCCCGGAAATCCTCAGCCCCCGCCCCCGCCCACGCGTTCGATCCGATCACCCTCCCGGAGAAACTCGGCGCCCTCATGCTCATGGCCGCCACGCTGTTTGTCGGGCTTTTCCCATCAATTCTTCTGGATCCGATTCTGCGAAGCTTCCAGAGCCCGCTGATGCACCAGCTCATCCGATGAAACGCGAAATGAATCCAAAACTCCACGAAGCGGGAACGACGCCGGAGCGCACGCTTCCAGCGTGTGGGACATCCGGCATCCTTGCCGGATGCCAAAGAGGGAGAAGGTTGCGCGGCAGGATGCCGCGCTTCGCACGCAGGATGCGTGCGCTCCCGTGAAGACATTTCCCATTTCTCTTTTCAAATTTTTCTATGCTGACCGTCCTTGCTCCTGAAACTCTTCTCGTCGTGACGGCGTTGGTGGTCCTCGGTCTCGGCGTCTCGGTGCCAAAAGCCCGATCGTTGATCACGATTGCCACCCTTCTTGGGGGATTCCTTGCCGCCGCCGCACTGTTCGTCTTTCCGGCCGACGGAAACTTCCTGCATGGGATGGTCGTCCTCGACCCGTTGGCCCGGATCTTCAAGCTCGTGATCCTCGGGCTCGGGCTGGTCGCCGTCGTTTTCGCCTCCGACTCGTTTCCGGAAACCCACTTCGCCGAATCCCTCGCGCTGATCCTGTTCAGCACGGTCGGCATGATGCTGCTGGCCGGAACGGAGGATCTCCTGATGATTTTCATCGCGCTCGAGCTGACGAGCATCCCGCTCTACATCCTCGCCGCCTTCGCCAAGGAAAGCCGTTCTTCCGCCGAGGCCGGGTTGAAATATTTTCTCATCGGCAGCGTTTCCGCCGCCTTCCTCCTCTACGGGCTGAGCCTGATCTACGGCGTCGCCGGAAGCACGAACCTCCCCGCGATCTCCCGGCTCTCCGGCGCGCCGGACCCGCTCCTGATCGCCGGAATCGTCCTGACTCTCGCGGGCTTCGCATTCAAGGTCGCCGCCGTTCCGTTCCATCTCTGGGCGCCGGATGTCTATGAAGGCGCGCCCACGGCGGCGGCCGCGCTCATCGCTTCGGGCTCGAAAGCCGCCGGCATTTTCATCCTGGCAAAGATCCTCACCGCCGGACTCGGCCACTGGGGGGGATCGGCCGGCTGGGGACAATTCCTGCCCGGCTGGGCCCCTGCGCTCGCGCTCATGGCCGCCGCCTCGGTCGTCCTCGGCAACATCACCGCGCTCGTGCAGTCGAATGTCAAGCGCCTCCTCGCCTACTCCGCGATCTCCCACGGCGGATACCTTCTCATCGGGCTTTCCTCGGCCGGCACGGAAAGCCTGACCGCCGTCCTTTTCTATGTCGTGATCTACGCCCTGACCACCGCCGGGGCCTTCGGGGTCGTGGCCATCGTGGAAAAGCAACGCGGAGGATCCCGCCTCGACGACTTCGATGGACTGGCCAACTCCTCGCCCGTCCTCGCTCTCTGCCTGCTGGTATTCCTGATCTCGCTCGCGGGCATTCCGCCGCTCGCCGGGTTCTTCGGAAAATTCTATCTTTTCACCGCCGCTCTCGAGAATCCCTCCCTCCTCTGGCTCGTGGCCCTGGCCATCGCCATGAACGCCGTTTCGCTTTACTATTACCTGATCGTTCTGAAACACGCGTTCGTCCTCCCCGCCCCCGATGCGATCTGTTCTGCCGGTTCCCCGGCCTCCCGAACCCTCGTCGTCGCCCTCGCCCTCTCCGTCCTCGCCCTCGGCCTGGCCCCGGATCTTCTCCTCGCCCCGCTCGTGAAGCAGAACACGAAGCATTCCGCGCTCCAGATGCGGACACTCCAAGTCTCCTTGTCTCCGTCTCTTCTGCTGCCGCCCTGAACACTTCCATGTCCACCGACTACCTGCTGATAACGATCTTCCTCGCCATCGCGATCATCTTCCCTTTGATCCCGCTCGCCATGGCCTGGGGATGGGCGCGCCTGTTTTCTCCCGCCAAACCCGGGAAGGACAAGCAGAGCGCCTACGAATGCGGCATCGAGTCCACCGGGCCCGCGCAAATCCAGTTCCAATCCCACTACTACCTTTACGCGCTCGTCTTCCTGGTCTTCGACGTCGAAACCGTCTTCCTCATGCCCTTCGCCGCCGCGTTTCTCAAACTCCCGTTCTCCGCCTTCCTCGCCCTCATGGCCTTCCTCCTCCTCCTCGTCGAGGGCCTCGTCTGGGCCTGGGCCAAAGGCATCCTCGCCTGGAAGTAGAAACCGCCCCGCAAATCTGCGCGAATTGGAAAAAAGGCGGAGCTGTGCGAATAAGCCTACAAAGGAAAATGAACGGCCACCTCTAATTTTTCGAATCGGACTTTCTGGATTGCTCCCGCGGGTTTCGGCCTGGAAGGAGGGCGCATGACGCGCTGGAAATCAACCGGGAGAAAACCCGCGTGGTGAACCTGCGCGGGGAGGGCAAACCGCTCGACTTCCTGGGATACAGCTTCCGGCTGGATCGGGATCTCCAGGGGCGAGACAGGAAGTATTGGAACATGCACCCCTCGAGGGAAGCGCTTGCGCGAGAGCGCGAAAAGCTGCGGGGGATGGCCGACAAGAAACGCTGCTTCCAGCGGCTTCCCGAACCGATCGGGCAAATCAACTGCCACCTCAAAGGGTGGGGCTCATTTACCTGTGAACGCGTCGCACAATAACGCCCTGCTAAAGCCGGATGCGGGAAATCTGCGCGTCCGGTTTGACGAGGGGGAAGGAAGCCGGCGGTCATTGCCTTTGTGCTCTCATTCCGTGGCCTCCCTCCCTGCTCTACTGCATTCTTGTGGCCATGCCAATTGCGGAATTCAGGATGCTTGTTCTGCGCAATATCCCTCTTTCTTGGAATTTCAGTGAAAAGAATGGACGGGGAGGGCGTCGGGGGTTCGCTTGGCGGGGCTTTGGCTTTTGCCGAGCGGAGGGCGCTTTGGGGGCCACGGGGTCGGGGCGGGTGGTCGAGGGGTTCTTCGTCGTCAAAGAGCACGGGCTTGAGAACCGAAAGCATGTGCCATTCCACGTAGTAGGCGGGCAGGCAGAGTTTCGTGAAGCCTCCGTCCCTTGACCGGTTTCTCCCCGAAGGCGGCTTCGGCTGTTGAGGAAGTTATCAACGGAAACACAGGACGCAATTGACCGGGCGGCAAAGTTGTGTTCCAATAGCAAATGCGATCCATTCAATCGTTATTCCGTAACGCCGGGTCGCCTGCCCCAAAAACCATTTTTATTCCATGAGTTCTGAATCCAGCGAAACGAAGGTGCCCAGTGCCAATGAATCCATCAAGATCGGATCGAACTTCCTGCGCGGTGAGATCGCGCGGGATCTGGCGGACACATCCACCGGGGGCATTACGGAGGAGAGCAACCAGCTCGCCAAATTTCATGGCATGTATATTCAGGATGACCGGGATTTGCGCAATGCCTTGAAAAAGGAGGGCAAGGAAAAAGCCTTCGCCTTCATGCTCCGGCTGCGGCTTCCCGGCGGTCGTGCGACGGCGCAGCAATGGCTGGCGCTCGACCGGTTGGCGGAGGAAGCGGCGTCGCCCTCGCTGCGCCTGACCACCCGGCAGACATTCCAATTTCACGGGGTCTTGAAGGGCAACGTCAAACGGCTTGTCAAGGGCATGCGGGAAGTCCTGCTCGATTCGATCGCGGCCTGCGGCGACGTGAACCGCAACGTGATGGCGCCACCGAATCCCGAGCGCAGCCCGTTGCTCCAACAGGTTTATGACGATGCGGTGGCCTGGAGCCGATTCGCGCTGCCAAAGAGCCGCGCCTATTATGAAATTTTCCTCGATGAGGAACTCGTGGCCGGAGGGGAGCCGGAGAGCGAGCCCATGTACGGGGCCGCCTACCTGCCCCGGAAGTTCAAGGTCGGATTTGCCCTGCCGCCCTCAAATGACGTGGATGTTTTTTCACAGGACCTCGGCTTCATCGCGATCGGGGAAGACGGCCGCCTGGCAGGTTACAATGTGACCGCGGGAGGCGGGCTGGGCATGAGTCATGGAAATGCCCAAACATTCCCGCGGCTGGCCGATCTCCTCGGTTTCATCCCGTCCGACAAAGTCATTGCCATCGCCAAGGCGGCCCTCGAGACGCAGCGCGATCATGGCGACCGCTCCAACCGCAAGCACGCCCGCCTCAAATACACGATCGAGGATCGCGGGGTTGCCTGGTTCAAGGCCGAGGTCGAGAAACGCTCCGGCGTGACTTTCGGCCCGGCGCGGCCGTTCCAGTTCACCCGCATCGCCGATCCCATCGGCTGGCACGAATGCGCTGATGGGACCTGGTTTTACGGATTGCACATTCTCAGCGGACGGGTCAAGGACGTCCCCGGTTACCCGCTCAAGACCGCCCTGCGCGAGATTGCCGCGGTGCATTCCGGCGATTTCCGCCTGACCCCTTCGCAAAACCTCAGCATTTCCGGCGTCGCGGCCTGGCAAAAGCCGGTGATTGAGGCGCTCCTCGCGAAGCGCGGGATCGCGGACGGGGTCCACCGTTCGGGTCTGCGCCTCAACGCCCTTTCTTGTGTCGCCCTCCCGACATGCGGCCTGGCGCTCGCCGAGAGCGAGCGGATCCTGCCGGAGATCCTCGCCAAAATCGAACCCGTTCTGGAAGAAGCCGGTTTGCGGGATGCCGCGATCAGCATCCGGGTCACCGGCTGCCCGAACGGATGCGCCCGCCCCTACCTTGGCGAAATCGCCCTGGTCGGGAGAGCCCCGAACAAATACGCGCTCTACCTTGGCGCGCGTTACAATGGAACCCGGCTCAACCGGCTCGCCGTGCCAAGCGCCACCATCGACGACGCGGTGGCATTCCTCACCCCGATCCTCAAGCGTTATGCCGTGGAACGCGGGGAGGGCGAGGGGTTTGGAGATTTCTGCGACCGCGCGATCCTGCCACGGGACGCCACATTCCACAGCATCGGAACTGCCGCCTGAGGAGTTTATGAGCCCCGACGAAATCGCACATTGGAACTCGGAACTTCGCGACAAGTCTCCGCTCGAAATCACCCGCTGGGCGATCTCGCGGGCGGACGGACGGGCTGTCGTCTCGACAAATTTCCGGCCTTATGAAGCGGTGGTCCTGCACCTCGCGACCCGTGTGCAGCCGGATATTCCCGTCCTCTGGGTGGACCACGGCTACAATCGTCCGGCGACTTATCGTCACGCCGAACAGCTCCGCCAACTCCTCGGTCTCGATCTCAGAGCCTATCTTCCCCGCCTCACCGCTGCCCACCGGGATGCGGTGGACGGGCCGATTCCCGATACCGGCGATGAGGAAGGGCTGAAAAAATTCAGCGCCCGGATGAAACTCGAACCCTTCCGGAGGGGGATGAAAGAACTTGCCCCGACCATCTGGATCACGGCCCTGCGCAAGGCTCAGAATCCCAACCGCGCCGGTCTCGACATCATCTCCTCCGATGCCAATTTCGGAAGCCTGAAGGTCAGCCCGGTTTTTTACCTGGACGATGGGGAAATGGAGGCTTACCTCGCCGAATACCAACTGCCCAACGAGTGGGACTATTTCGATCCCGCCAAGGCGGACGAGAAGCGCGAATGCGGCCTGCATGCGGCCTGGGGCGGCCATGCGGTCAGGGATTGAACCGGCGGCGGCGAGCAAGATTTCCTTTTCATGAGCAGTTATTACCTCGACCATCTCCAATACCTCGAAACCGAAGCCATCCATGTGATGCGCGAGGTGGCGGCCGAATTCGAGCGGCCGGTTTTGCTTTTCTCCGGAGGAAAGGATTCGATCTGCCTTCTCCGCCTGGCGGAGAAGGCATTCCGGCCCTCGGAGATCCCGATGCCGCTGCTCAACATCGATACCGGGCATCACTTTCCGGAACTGAATGAATTCCGGGACCGCCGGGCGAAGGAACTGCGCGCGAAGCTGATCGTGCGCACGGTCGAAGAGGCGCTCGCCAGGGGCATCGCCGTGCAGGCGCCGGGGCAAATCAGCCGGAACCACCTGCAAATCCCGACCCTGCTCGCGGCCATCGAGGAATTCCGCTTCGATAGCTGCATCGGCGGCGCCCGCCGGGACGAGGAAAAATCCCGCGCCAAGGAACGGTTCTTCAGTTTTCGCGACAGCTTCGGCCAGTGGGACCCCAAAAACCAGCGCCCGGAAATCTGGAACCTCTACAACGCCCGCCTCAATCCCGGCGAAAACATGCGCGTCTTTCCGTTGAGCAACTGGACGGAGATGGACGTGTGGGAATACATCCGGAAGGAGACCCTCGAGGTTCCCAAAATTTATTTCAGCCATCTTCGCCGCTGTGTGCGCCGGCACGGCCAGTGGCTGCCGGTCAACGACCTGGTTCCGCCCAAGCCGGGCGAGCAGGTCGCGGAACTCATCGTCCGCGTGCGGACGATCGGAGACATCATCAGCACCGGGTGCGTCGAATCGCCCGCCGAAAGCGTGGACGACATCATCGCGGAAACCGCCGTCGCGCGGGTCACCGAGCGCGGCTCGCGAGCCGACGACAAAGCATCCGAAGCCGCCATGGAGGACCGGAAAAAAGCCGGCTATTTCTAATGTCCGTCCCGCTTCATCATCCGGTCGATCTTCTCCGATTCAACACCTGCGGGTCGGTTGATGACGGCAAGTCCACGCTCATCGGCCGCCTGCTTTACGATTCCAAATCCCTCATGGACGACCAGGTCGAGGCGCTCGAGCGCTCGGCCGATCTGACCGGAGGCGGCCAGATCAACCTCGCCAATCTCACCGACGGGCTCCGCGCCGAGCGCGAACAGGGGATCACGATCGATGTCGCCTACCGGTATTTCGCCACCCCCCGGCGAAAATTCATCATCGCCGACACCCCCGGCCACGTCCAATACACGCGGAACATGGTGACCGGGGCGTCCTCGGCCAACCTTTCCGTCGTTCTGGTCGATGCCCGGCTCGGCGTCATCGAGCAAAGCCGCCGCCATTCCTGCATCGCCTCGCTGCTGCGCATCCCCCACCTCGTCGTTGCCGTCAACAAGATGGACCTCGTCAACTACAGCGAGGAGCGGTTCCTTGAAATCCGCGACCAGTTCGAGGGATTTTTGCCGCGCCTCGACTTGAAGGATGTGAAGTTCATTCCGGTCAGCGCGCTCGATGGAGACAATGTCGTGGATCCTTCCCAAAACATGCCCTGGTATCCCGGCCCGACCCTGCTTGGCCATCTGGAAGACGTGCATATCGGCAGCGATTGGAACCTCAGCGCCTTCCGCCTGCCCGTCCAGTGGGTCAACCGTCCGAACAATCCCTCGGACCCCCATCTGCACGATTTCCGCGGACTCAGCGGCCAGATCGCCGGGGGGATCGTCCGCGTCGGCCAGCCGGTGATGGTCCTGCCAAGCGGTTTCAGCAGCGTCGTGAAGGAAATCCTGACTCCCGAGGGAAAAGTCACGGAAGCCTTCGCCCCCCAGTCTGTGACGCTGGCGCTCGATCACGACATCGACGTGAGCCGCGGCGACATGATCGTGGACCCGGCCAATCTTCCCGGATCCGGCAAGGAGCTTCACGCACAGATCTGCTGGTTGCATCCGCGTCCGCTCCAGCGCGGGAAAAAATATCTGCTCAAACATACCACCCAGACCGTGCAGGCGGCGGTGACGGCGATCGAGCACCGGATCGATATCTCGACGCTGGAACCGGAATGCGAAGCCCTGGAGCTTGCGATGAACGACATCGGAGAAATCCGCCTGGCCACATCGGCGCCGCTCGTCTTCGATGGCTACCCGGCCAATCGCCTGACCGGTTCGTTCATCCTGGTCGAGCCAGGCACGAATGCCACCGTCGGCGCCGGCATGCTTCACCCGCCAACCGAAGTGGCCAGACCGGAATACAAGGATTTCTCGATCTGATGCAGCCGACTTTCCATCCCACCTCCATACAAAAAATCGGCGATGGCCTCGCGATCGCCTGGTCCGACGGCCTGGAATCGTATCTTCCGCTGGAGACCTTGAGGAGAAAATGCCCCTGCGCCGCCTGTGCGGGGGAACCGGACGTGGCGGGCCTGGTCGAAAAGCCACGGCAGCATCACGGTCCCGGCAGCTTCGAACTCGTCGGCTGGAAAACGATCGGCGGCTATGCCATCCAGCCCCGCTGGGCGGACGGGCATGACACCGGCCTCTATTCCTATGCCTTCCTCAGGTCTCTTGGCCGGGCCTGACCACTCATTCCGAAAATCGCTTTTCCCTGTGCCTCTGCGTGAGGAATCGCAGGATCCGGGCTCACGGCACGCGGCCCATCAGGCTGGTGAGATAGGGCAGGAGTTGCTTTTTGCGCGAGACCACGCCATCGAGCTTCCATGCGCCGGGGCCTTCGTCGGGAAAATCGATCAGGCGGGTGAAATGGTCCGGCCCGCAAAGGAGCAGGATCGAATTCTGCGTGTTGACGTCGGTGATGAGCAGGGTGGAGAAGAAGTAATGCTTCGAGGCGCGGTAGGTTTCGAGAGCCGCGACCAGCGCGTCGCGTTTTTCCGGCAGGTGCGAGAAACTGAGTTCCTCGATCTGCGAAACCGAGAACCGGAACCCGCGCTCGGTGTATTCCTTGCAATCGGCGGTGATCGCCTGCTTCGAGGTCATGGTGAGGAGCGGGGAGCCGACCGAGAAAATTTCCGAGGCGAGGTCCGCCGGCCTGACGCCGCTGATCCCGGCGAGGTCCTCCATCACCTTGCGGTCCACCTCCGTCGTGGTGGGGGAAGACAGGTTGAGCGTATCGGAAATGACTCCGCACATGAGGAGCCCGGCGACATTTTTTGGAATCGGAATCCCGGCCTGCTGGTAGGACGTGGCCACGATGGTGCAGGTCGATCCCACGGGCCGGTTGAGGAAAAGAATCGGCTGGTGGGTCGGCGCGACGCCGATCCGGTGGTGGTCGAGGATTTCAACGACCGGGACCTCGTCCGCCCCGTTCACCGCCTGGCTCAGTTCGTTGTGATCGACCAGGATGAGCTGGTGGGGCACCGGCTTCAGGAAATCGCTCTTGGAAAGGATCCCCGCCAGCCGCCCGTCCTCACCGAGAACGGGGAACGCAAATTGCGAGGACATGGCGACATCGGCTTTCGCCTCGCGCAGCGGCATGTCGTCCGGCAGGCTCGTGAAATCGGATTGGAGCATCTTCCCCGCTGTCACCGCCGCGCGCGCCAGAAGGACGGTCGTCGCCGTGTCGTGGGGCGAGGAGATCAGCGAGACGCCGTGCTTTTCCGCCAGGGCCAACACGTTCTTTTTGGCGGGGAAATTGTTTGTGATGACCAGCGCGCGAACACCGGCCCTGATCGAGAGTTCCTGGATATCCCAGCGGTCGCCGACGATGAGCACCGTGGATTTCAGGTCGAGTTCATCGAGACGCCTGGTGAACGTCGTCGGGTGCATGGCCGCCACCACAAGATGGTGCGGGTAAACCTCGGTATCCCCGGGACCCGCCAGAAGCTCCCCGTGAATCGAGGCCTGGATGTCCGCCAGCGAGGCGTCCACAATCCGTGCCGAGGCGATCCGGTCGAGCGGCGGAAAAAGATACTGGCCCAGCTTGAACCCGGAAATCAGCCCGAGGCACCGCCGGTCGCCGTCCACGACCGGCAATCCGCGGAACCGGTTTTCCCCGATCCGCGTCATGGCTTCGTAGACCGGACTGTCGCAACGCGCGCTCACCACATCACGCTCCATCACATCCTTGATGCGCGGATACACGTCACTCAGGAACTCGGGGGCTTCGAAGCCGAATCTTCCCAGGCCGAAATCGATGCGCTCGTTTGTGTTGCCGCATCGCGCGGCGCGCACATCGGGAAACCCGCCCGCGGTCTTGAATTCCGCATACCCGATCGCGGAGCAGATCGCATCCATGTCGGGGTTCTTGTGGCCGATGACAATGGTGGTCATTTGGGAAAAATCATAGGGTCACATCCCTGCCACGCAATCCGAAGTGTTTCGCGGCTCCAATCAACCTGTTTCAGTCTTGCCGCCAAACCGGCCCGATCGATGACGCCTTGCACGCGTAATGCCCCGTCCGGGCATGGAGTTCGCGAACGGGAACCTCGATCGTGGTCATGGCGGGAATGTGTCTCTTGAGACACGCTTTGTCAATCCGGCTTCCTCTGTGTCATCACGGCCGAGTAAACAACCTCGGGGCAAGCCCCGAGGCATTTAAGAGTATGATTTTACCGCACGACAAAAAGCCGAGGCAAGCCTCGGGGTATCAGACCCAATGGGAATGAATGTGCTTGAACTTCTCCGCGTAGTGAGAATCTTCACCCTCATGTTTCGCATGCTTCTTCTGCTTCTCCTGGCCGGGACCCTGACTGCCGGCGCCGCCGTCCAAAAGGAATACATCCTCGTCAGCGGCGGCCCGTCGCTCATCGAATGGGAAAAATTCAAGGCCGCCCCCCATGACCGCTGGTGGGGGAATTTCATCCGGGCGGCGCGTGTGCGCATCGAGGAAATCCGGAAGCAGCAGGGGCCGGAGGCCCTCATCACCTGGCTGGTTTACAAACCCGGATACGTCCGCCGGGCCGTGAGGCAGGACAAGGCCGACCTCATTGGAAACATCCTGTCCGTCCGCGACAAATACCACGTCAACCTCGTCTGGATCGCCTCGGGCGACGATGTCATCAACTACCTGAATGCCGGACACCCGCGCTCCGAGGTGAAAATTGCCGATTTTGAATTCTACGGCCACTCGAACCGCGCGTGTTTCATGTTCGACTACAGCAATGAAATCGACAGCGGCTCGAAAAGCTGGCTCCACGAGAAGGAACTTTCCCGGATCCGGCGCGGCCTTTTCACCCGCGACGCCCTCATCAAAAGCTGGAGCTGCCACACCGGCGAAAGCATGAGCAAATTCTGGCGGGCGGCCACCGGCAAGAAGATGATCGGCGCCATCGGCAAGACCGACTACGCAAACGGCGACCTCCGTGGCTGGACCCCGGCCCTCAGTCCGGGAGCCCGCTGGGGAGGGTGATCGTTTTTCCGGTGGCATGCATTTCCGAAATGAAGGGGCGATGCGCGATCTCGCCGGTTTTCCGCCCGTGTGTGGCGCAACCCTCCGATTCGAACCCCCGTCTCCAAACGGGTGGGACGCCTGTTCCCCCTGGAACCTGCAACTTTCGGGTGCCCGGCGGAAAATCCGCTTCCTTTCTCCATCGACACGCGCGCGGGCTGGCGGGTAGTTTTCCGGGATGACCAGCATGACCGGACACGGACGCGGCGAAGCGCGGACCAAAACGTGGACTGCCGTCGTGGAGTGCTTTTCCGTGAACCGCAAAACCGCCGAGGTCGTCTTCCATTCGGAGCGCGGCGCCTCGTGGCTGGAGCCCGTGGTCCGCGAGCGGGCGCTGGCCCGCGTGGCCCGCGGCCGCGTGCAGGTGAATCTCGCGCTCTCGCACGCGGAGGGCGCATCCGGGGGAATTCTCGACAGCGCGCGGGCCGCGGTCTTTTTGCAGGAGGCGCGCGCGCTCCAGAAAAAGCTCCGGCTCGCGGGAGAAATCTCGATCTCGGATGTCCTGTCCGCGCCCGGCGTCGTCCGTTCGATCGAGCCATCCGGCAAAGGCGTGAAAGAAACCGTCGTGGCCGCGCTCGACCGCGCTTTGGACGGCCTCGCCGCGACGCGACGCCGCGAGGGCGGGGCTCTGCAGGCCGTTTTGGAGCGGGCGATCAAACACCTCGGGGGCATCGCGAAAAAAATCTCGCCGCTGGCGAAGCGGGTGACGCTCCAGCAACGGGAATCGCTTTTGCGCCGCGTGGCCCGCGCGGGGCTCGGAATTTCCGGCGATGATCCCCGCCTTCTCACCGAGGTCGTCCTTCTCGCCGAGCGGGGCGACATCACCGAGGAACTCGACCGCGCGGCGAGCCACATCGCCCAGTTCCGCGAGAAGCTCGCCGCCGAAGGACCGGTCGGACGCACGCTCGAATTCCTGGCCCAGGAGCTGGGCCGCGAGTTCAACACCATCGGCTCGAAATCCTCCGACGCGGATCTCGCGAGGCTGATCATCGACGCCAAGGCGGAACTCGACAGAATCCGCGAACAACTTGCCAACATTGAATAAAATCCACCGCTCCGGAATCCTCTTCGTCCTCTCCGCCCCCTCCGGCGCCGGCAAGACGACGCTGACAACCTCCCTGCGCCACAAGCCGGACTTCGTCTACGCGGTCTCCTGCACGACACGGGCTCCGCGGGCCGGCGAAATCGACGGCGAAGATTATTTTTTCATCGGCCAGGAGGATTTTCAGGCGCGCATCGGGGCCGGGGATTTTCTGGAATACGCGGAAGTGCATGGCCGGTATTATGGCACGCTCAAATCCACGGTGGTGGACAACCTCTCCAAAGGCGTGGATGTGCTCATCGACATCGACACCGCCGGCGCGGCAAGCATCCGCAACTGCGGGGATCCCGCGATCATCGGCGCGCTCGCCGATGTCTTCATCATGCCTCCCGGGCTCGATGAGCTCGCGCGACGCCTCCGCCGGCGCGGCACCGAGAGCGAGGAGCAGATCGCCACGCGCCTCGCCAACGCGGCCGCCGAAATGCGGCACTGGCGCGATTACCGATACACGTTGATCAGCGGATCGATGGAGGAGGACATCGAAAAATTCCGCGCCGTCATGCGCGCGGAGCGCTACCTCAGCCGCCGGCTGGTCATTCCCGGATTATGAAAACCATCGTCCTCGGCGTCACCGGCTCGATCGCCGCATACAAGGCGGCGGATCTCGCCGGCCGCCTCGCCAAAACCGGCCACGATGTCCATGTGGTCATGACCGCGAATGCCACCGGGTTCGTCGCGCCGCTGACATTCCAAACGCTTTCCCGCCATGCCGTCACCACCGGGATCTTCGATGAAAAAGAATCCTGGCACCCCGGCCATATCGCGCTCGCCGACCGCGCGGATCTCCTGCTCATCGCGCCCGCCACCGCGAACGTCATCGCCAAGCTGGCCAACGGCATCGCCGACGACGCGCTCACATCGATCGCGCTCGCCTCGCTTGCGCCGTTGCTCATCGCGCCGGCGATGAATGGAAAAATGTGGGCGCATCCCGCCACGCGGGAAAATGTCGCGCGCCTGAAATCGCGCGGCGCAAAATTCATCGGCCCCGCCGAAGGTCTTCTCGCCTGTGGTTACGAGGGGCTCGGACGGTTGTGGGATGTCGAGGGAATCGCGCGCGCGGCACGCTCGATGCTTGAAAAGGCCCCCCGAAAAAAAATTGCCGCTGCTAAACCCACAAAAAAAAAATCAAGGAAAAATGTGAAAATTTGTTGACGCAAGTCAGCGCGGAGCTTATTCACAACATCAGTGAGTTATTCACAACATGTTGACAAACCATTTCCCGCTGTTGCGGATGGAAAGGGGGGATATTAAATGCCAGTAAAGAAAAAAGCGGCTGCCAAAAAAGCTCCCGCCAAGAAAGCCCCGGCCAAGAAAGCCGCAGTGAAAAAGCCGGCCGCCAAGAAAGCTGTCGCCAAGAAGGCGCCCGCCAAAAAGAAAAAATAACCCGCCATCCGTTTTGAACGGATAGCAAAATCAAATTGGGAGAAGCTCCAACCAGCTTCTCCCAATTTTTTTGTGGGTTTATAGGCTCAAGCGAGAGGCGGCCCCCCCCGGGTGGACCGCAAGGCATGCGGCTCCGATGATCCCCGCCTCGTTCCGCATCTGCGCCGCTTCCACAACGACCTTGGTCTTCGCTGCCAGGAAGGGCAGAAATTTTTCCGATTTGTTGCTGACCCCGCCGCCGATGATGAACAGGTCGGGAGAAAAAAGCCCTTCGAGACAGGCGAGGTAATCGCTGACACGCCCCGCCCATTTTTTCCAGCTCAGCCCTTTTTCTTCCCGGACTTTCTCCGACGCGCGCTTCTCCGCATCTTTCCCGTGGATTTGGAGATGGCCGAACTCGGAGTTGGGCAGGAGCTTTCCATCGTGGAAAATCGCCGAGCCGATTCCGGTTCCGAAGGTGAGAAGAATGACGACCCCCGCCCGCCCGCGCCCGGCGCCGAAATGCATCTCGGCAATGCCGGCGGCATCGGCGTCGTTGACCACGGTCACCGGGCCGCCGAGATGGCTGCGGAAGAGTTCCGCCGCATTCGTCCCGATCCAGGATTCGTCCACATTCGTGGCCGAGTAAACCACGCCTTTTTTCACGATGGCCGGGAAGGTGACCCCCGCCGGGCCGGAATAATCGAAGTGGCGGGCGATTTGCCCGACGACATCCGCCACCGCGTTCGGCAGCGCGGGATGCGGGGTCGGGATCCGGAATCGCTCCGCCAGCAACTCGCCGGTCTCCACATCCACCGGGGCACCCTTGATGCCTGTCCCGCCGATATCAATGCCGAGGACCTTCATGGGAGAATTCGAAATGGGGAATGCGAAATGTTGCGATCGGGGAGCTTTCTTTCATTTCGCATTCCCCATTTCGCATTTCAAATTCTTTTTAAGCGCCCAGCAGGAGGCGGGCCGGGTTTTCGATGCAGTCTTTCACGCGCACGAGAAAGGTGACGGCCTCTTTTCCGTCCACCAGCCGGTGGTCGTAGCTGAGGGCGAGATACATCATCGGGCGGGCGACGATCTGTCCACCGACCACCACTGCGCGTTCCTGGATCTTGTGCATGCCCAGGATGCCGCTTTGCGGGGGGTTCAGGATTGGGGTGCTGAGGAGCGATCCATAGACGCCGCCGTTGGAAATGGTGAAGACACCGCCCTCGAGGTCGGCGAGCGAGACTTTCCCCTCGCGGGCTTTCACCGCGTAGTGGACGAGTTGGTTTTCGATGTCCGCAAAGGACAGTTTTTCGCAGTCGCGCAGCACCGGGACGATGAGCCCCCGCTCCGTGCCCACCGCCACTCCGATGTCAAACGTGTGGTTCAGGATGAGATCGTCGCCATCGAGCTTCGAGTTGATGGCCGGCACGGCCTGGAGGGAATCCACCACCGCCTTGATGAAGAAGCTCATGAAGCCGAGCTTGACCCCGTATTTTTTGAGAAACTCCTCCTGAAGGTCCTTGCGAAGCCGCGTCACCGCGCTCATGTCGCACTCGTTGAACGTTGTGAGAATGGCCGCGGTATGCTGGGCCATGACGAGCTGGGCGGCGATCTTGCGGCGGAGCGGGGACAGTTTTTTCCGGACCGCGCGGGAGCCGGATGCCGATGGCGTGGAGGGGGCCATCGACGAGAATGTTGCCGCCGGAACGGCAGGCGCCGCCGGCGATGGGACCGGCGCGGGCTCGGGCTCCGCCGGTTTCGGTGCCGCGGATTTTTTCGGGGAAGTTTTCGCGGCGGCCGGCGTTTCCGACGGGGCGATTTCCGCGACCACCTGGCCGATTTTCACCTCATCCCCCTCTGCGGCCTTCAGGTGGACGGTTCCCGCTTCCGGGGCGGTGACTTCCTGGGAGACCTTGTCCGTTTCCAGAGTAAACAAAATGTCGTCTTTGCTGGTGTGTTCTCCATCTTTTTTATGCCAGACAGAGAGAATGCCGGAGGAAATCGATTCTCCAACGGCAGGGACTTTCACTTCGATATTCATGGGAATGAGTCGGGGTTTTACACCTCAAAAGCCTGTTTGACCAGCGCGGCCTGCTGCGCTTTGTGCGCGCCGAGGGAACCGGCTGCCGTGCTGGCGCTGCTCGGGCGGCCGGCGTAGCCGATGAGCGAACCGACAAGCCCGGCGATTTTTGGGGCAATGAAACTCCATGCGCCCATGTTTTCCGGTTCTTCCTGGCACCACACATGGCGCGTCACCTTCGGGTAGCGCTTGGCGATGCGCTTCAGCTTCTCCCCGTAAAGCGGATAGAGTTGCTCGATTCTGACGATGGCGGTGGCGCCGGTTTGTCCCGCCGCCTCCCGTCCGCGCACGAGATCGTAATAAACCTTGCCCGAGCAAAAGACGAGCCGGGTGATCTTTTTCGGATCTTTGACTCCGGGGTCGTCCAGGACCTCGAAAAACCGGGAGCCCGTGAAATCCTCCCCGCGCGACGCCGCATCCTCGGAACGCAGGAGGCTCTTCGGGGTCATGATGACCAGAGGCTTGCGGAATCCCCGGTGGATCTGGCGGCGGAGCGCATGAAAATACTGGGCCGGGGTGGTCAGGTTGCAAACCTGCATGTTGTCCTCCGCGCAGAGCTGCAGGAAGCGCTCCAGCCTCGCGCTCGAATGCTCGGGGCCCTGGCCCTCGTAGCCGTGCGGCAGAAGCATCACGATCGAGCTCGGACGCCGCCATTTCGACTCCGCGGAGGCGACGAATTGGTCGACGATGATCTGCGCGCCATTCGTGAAGTCCCCGAATTGCGCTTCCCAGAGGCAAAGCATCGACGGAAAATCCATCGAGTATCCGTAGTCGAACCCCAGCACGGCATACTCCGAGAGCGGGCTGTTATAGACGCAAAACCTCCCCTGCTTCGGGGAGATATGCATCAGCGGCACGTAATTCCGCTTCGGATTCGTCGCATCGAAGAGAACCGAGTTGCGGTGGCTGAACGTGCCGCGGCGGCTGTCCTGCCCCGAAAGCCGGACAGGAGTGCCTTCCAGCATCAGGGATCCAAAGGCCAGCAGTTCCGCAAACCCCCAGTCATACGGTCCTCCGGACTTCCAAACCTGGAGGCGGCGATCGAGCACGGTGCGCCTGATTTTCGGGACGACATGGAAATCTTCCGGAACTGTTGTCAGGGATTTGACCAGCAGCTCCAAGGTGGAAGCCGGAATGGCGGTGTTCGCGGGCTCGTGGGTGTAGGGCGGCTGGAAAATGGCGGTCGAACCGGCGAACTCGTGTTTTTTGGAATCGAGCGGCTTCTTGGCCTCGGCGAGCGCGGCTTCCAGCTCGGCGAGCGACTCGGCTTTTATCCCCGCGGCCTCCTCGGGGGCGACCATCCCGATCGCGGCCGCCTCCGCCGCAAATTTTTCACTCAGCAGGGGATGGTTTTTGATGGCGTTGTAAAGATTCGGATGCGTGAAGGTCGGCTCGTCGGTCTCGTTGTGGCCGTGACGGCGGTAGCAGTAAATATCGATGACGACATCGCGGCCGAATTCCTGGCGGAACTCGAGGGCCATCCGCGCCACCTCGATCACCGTGAGCGGGTCCTCGCCGTTCACATGGAAAATCGGGGCCTCGATCATCTTCGCGATGTCCGTGCAATACATCGTTGAGCGGCCCTCCTTCGGGGTCGTCGTGAATCCGATCTGGTTGTTGACGACGATGTGGATCGTTCCGCCCGTGCAATAACCCGGAAGCTGGGACATGTTGAACACCTCGGCCACAATGCCCTGCCCGATGAACGCCGCGTCCCCGTGGATCAGGATCGGCACGACTTTTTTCCTCTCCGCCGTGTCGCCGAGCACACGCTGGCGCGCCCGCGCCTTGCCTTGGACAACGGGATCCACCGCCTCGAGGTGGCTGGGGTTTGCGGCGAGCCGGATTTCCACCTTGTGTCCGCCGGGAAGCTCGCGGGTCGTCTGGTAGCCGAGATGGTATTTCACGTCCCCGTTTCCCCCGACGAGTTCCGGGACGAAATTGTCCTGAAACTCGTTGAAGATCATCTGGAGCGGCTTGTTCAGGAAATTCGCGAGAACATTCAGCCGTCCGCGGTGGGCCATTCCCATGACCAGTTCTTCCACCCCGCGCGCGTCGCAGGTTTCCAGAATCGCGCTCAGCGCCAAAATCAGCGACTCGCCGCCTTCGAGCGAAAACCGCTTCTGGCCGACATACTTCGTGTGGATGAACGACTCGAAGGTCTCCGCCTCGTAGAGCTTGCGCAGGATGTCCCGGTGGATGGCCGGGGTGAGAAGCTCCGCCCGCTGCCGGTTCTCGATGCGGTCCCGCACCCAGTTCCGGATCTTGGGATTTTGGATGTGGTTGAATTCCACGCCGACCGACGCGCAGTAGGTCGCCTTGAGGTCGGCGATCATCTCGCGGAGTCTCATTTTCCGGTCTTCGCGGAAGAATCGGGAGGAGACCTGCAGGTCCAGGTCCTTTTCGGAAAATCCCAGCTCCCGCAGGCTGAGCAACGGATTTTCCACCGGGGCTTCCCCGAGGGGATCCAGGTGCGACATGGAATGCCCCATCGTCCGGTAGGCATAGACCAGCGCATCCACACGCGTCTGCAGCGAGGGAGCCACGGCGCCTTCCGCGGGGGCATCGGGCAAGGCGGCGCCATTTTTTTGGCTCCGCGCACACCCGAGTTCAAATCCTTCGAAAAACGCGGCCCAATCCGCGCCCACCGAGTGCCGGTCTTCCAACCAGCGTTCATAATTTCGGTCAATCAACGCCTCATTGGGACGGGCGGCGAGTGAAGTATTCATGCAAATAATCCGTGATGATACCCGCCGCGGAAATCCTCCTCCGCGGCAGAAAGCGGGCATAACATGCGGGAACGCGCCGGTTTTCGCAAGCCGTCAATCGCGGGCGTCGCGCCCACCACGATATCCCATGCGGCAAGATGCCACCGTTCCTTTGGGATGGCGATCAACAGCGCCCGGCATGAATTTGGCGCTGCGCCTCGTAGAGGACGATTCCCGCGGCAGTCGCGAGATTGAGGCTGCGGGCCCCGGCGGCTATCGGAATCGTCCGGCACCATGCGGCATTCTCCGCAAGGAGGGACCCGGGGAGCCCGCGTGTCTCGCGCCCGAACACGAGGTAGTCGCCGTCGGAAAACTTCTCGTCCCAATAAATGCGCTTCGATTTTGTGGTGAAGAAAAAAGCCCTCCCACGGGGATCGTTGGCGCGGAGGTCGGCAAACGAGGCCCATCGTTTTATGTCGCACTTGTCCCAATAATCCATGCCCGCGCGCCGCAGCGCCTTCTCATCGAGGGAAAAACCCAACGGCCCAACCAAATGAAGCCGCGCTCCCTCCCCAATCAGCAGCCAGTAGCGGGAAGTTCAAAATACCCGCAATCCCTGTATGGATGAGCCTCTCCGTCTTTTTTATCCCCCGGAGTTCAGCCTAACCTGCGGCGAGACGGCGCATCCGCTTTCCTTCGAGCGCGAACTGATGTGCGGGACTCTCCCGGAGACCTCAAGTGGCTGCCAGAGCGCTGCCCGAAGATTGCCCCCGTTTCCGCTCCGGAACCCGTGACGGAACGCGACCAAGTCAACGCGCCATCGAAAATGGAATCAACTTTTTGTGGACATGTTGTCGGAGGGGCTGATAGAAGGCGGATGTTATTATTAACACAATGCACCGGATGAGCAAGGCCCCCCGGATTTTTCGGATCATGAAGGCAACCCTGTTCTGGCGGTCCATGGAGCGACGGGGGCACGGTGTTTTCGGCTTATCCGGGATGATAAGGTTCCGGGGCGGGGGATCGAGCCGGTTGGTGGCCGCGGTTGCGTGCGCGGCGCTGGTGTTTTGCGCGGGGGCGTGGGGGCAGGGTTTTTCCGGGGCGATGCAGGTCGGCGCGGGGCTGTATCATTCCCTGGGGCTGAAGAGCGACGGGACGGTGTGGGCGTGGGGGCACAACTATTACGGGCAGCTCGGGGACGGGACGACGGCAGACCGGACGAGCCCGGTGCAGGTGAGCGGGCTAAGCGGGGTGGCAGCGGTGGCTGGCGAGTACTGCCACAGCCTGGCGCTGAAGGGCGACGGGAGCGTGTGGGCGTGGGGCTACAATATTTACGGGCAGCTGGGGGACAACACGGCGGCCACCCGCACGGTGCCGGTACAAGTGCAAGGGCTCGGGGGGGTGGTGGCGGTGGCGGCGGGCGCCGATTTTAGCTTGGCGCTGAAGAGCGACGGGACGGTGTGGGCGTGGGGGCATAACGCTTACGGCCAATTGGGGGATGGGACGACGGCTACGCGGAAGGCTCCGGTGCAGGTGGGCGGGCTGAGCGGCGTCGTGGCGATAGCGGGCGGCTACTTTCACGGCCTGGCGGTCAAAAGCGACGGGAGCGTGTGGGCGTGGGGCTACAACGCCTTCGGGCAGCTGGGGGACGGCACGACGGCAAACAGCGCCGTCCCGGTGCGGGCGGGCGGGTTGGGCGGGGTGGCCGAGGTGTCTGCGGGGGCGTACCACAGCATGGCGGCCAAAAGCGACGGGAGCGCGTGGGCGTGGGGCTACAACGCCTTCGGGCAGCTGGGGGACGGCACGACGGCAAACAGCGCCGTTCCGGTGCGGGCGGGCGGGTTGGGCGGGGTGGCCGGGGTGTCTGCGGGGGCGTACCACAGCATGGCGTGGAAAAGCGACGGGAGCGCGTGGGCGTGGGGGTTTAACAGCGAAGGCGAAGTGGGAGACGGGACATTTGCGGGCCGCCCAAGCCCCGTGCAGGTGCAGGTGGGCGGGATCGCCGTCGGGGTGGCCGCCGGAGGCTACCACAGCCTGGTGCTCCAAGCCGACGGGATTGTGTGCGGTTTCGGGGAAAACAAAAACGGGCAGCTGGGCTGCGGGACCACGGCATTGAGGCAGAGCCCGGTGCAGGCGAGCGGGTTGAGCGGGGTGGTCCGGGTGGCCGCGAGCCAAAGCGGGGGCCACATTTCTGCGGTCAAGGGCGACGGGAGCGTGTGGGCGTGGGGCTACAACTATTACGGGCAGCTCGGCGACGGGACGGCGACGGAGCGGCCGACCCCGGTGCAGGTGAGCGGGTTAAGCGGGGTGGCGGGGACAGCGGGCGGCGCTCACCACAGCTTGGCCGTGAAGAGCGACGGGAGCGTGTGGGCGTGGGGCTACAATCTTTACGGGCAGCTGGGGGACGGCACGATCGCCGCCCGCAGGATCCCGGTGCGGGTGAACGGGCTGGGCGGGGTGGTGGAGGTCGCTGGCGGCGCTTACCACAGCCTGGCGCTGAAGGGCGACGGGAGCGTGTGGGCGTGGGGGCTGAACAACATCGGCCAGCTGGGGGACGGCACGACAACCACCCGCATGGCCCCGGTGCGGGTGAGCGGGCTGGGCGGGGTGGTGGCCGTGGCGGCAGGCTCCTATTTTAGCCTCGCCTTAAAAAATGACGGGAGCGTATGGGCGTGGGGGCTGAACAACAGCGGGCAGCTCGGCGACGGCACGGCGGCCAACCGCAGCGTCCCGGTACAGGTAAACGGCTTGGGCGGGGTGGCCGGGATCGCGGCCGGGTGCTACCACAGCCTCGCGCTCAAGGGCGACGGGAGCGTGTGGGCGTGGGGCGGCAACTCTTGCGGCGCGCTTGGAGACGGGACAACGGTGAACCGGCCAACCCCCGTCCGAGCGGGCGGGCCCGGCGGGTTGGCCGGGGTGGCCGCCGGAAGCTACCACAGCATCGCCATCCAGAGCGACGGGAGCGCGTGGGCGTGGGGGCTGAACACGTCCTGCCAGCTGGGGGATGGGACGGAGGTGAACCGGCTGAGCCCCGAGCAAATCGGCGGGATCCAGGGGGCGGTTGGCGGGGCCGCCGGCAACCTGGCAACCTTCGTTTTGAAAGAAGACGGCACCCTCAGCTGCTGGGGGTCGGCGATGAACGGGGAGCTCGGAATCGGGGTCCGCAACGCCTTCCCGCTCGCCACGCCGATCAAGTCGTTCAACCTGGGAGGGCCCGCCACCCTTGCGGTAAGCATCTCGTCGCCGGCCTCGGGAACAAGTTCCGCCTTGGGGCAGCCCCTTGCTTTCAGCGTTTCCGGCGCCGGCCAGATTGCGGGGGTCGATTTTTACAACGAAAGCATCCTCGTCGGCTCCTCGGCCGCCGCCCCGTTCCACTGGAACTGGACGCCGCCGACTTGGGGGACATTCCATGTGACAGCGGTAGCCCGCAGCGGCGGAGGGCTCATTTCCGCCCCCTCGGCGGCGGTGAGCCTGGCCGTGCCTTACGACGGCGACGGCCACGGTCTGCCGGATTGGTGGCAGCGCCTCTACTTCGGACAGACCGGCATCGGCCCCGCCGGCGACCCCGACCATGACGGCTACACCAACTTGCAGGAATACCAGGGCGGCAGCGGCCCGGCGAACTACTTCAGCCAGCCCGATGGGCGGGGGGGAACGGCCACGATCACGCCCGCGGTCACCATTGCCGGCGGCAACAACCAGGCCGGGCTGCCGGGAGAGTATCTCGGCCAGCCGCTGAGCGTGGAGGCGCGGAACAGCGCGAACAACGATTTGCTGCCCAACGCGCCGGTCGTTTTCACGGTGGCGGGCGGTGGGGGCGGGCTCGCAAGCCAGGCCGGAAACGGAACCCCGGGCCCGACGCTTTCGGCGACCACGGGCGCCGACGGGCGCGCCCGGGCGTATTTCCGGCAGGGCTCGGCCGCCGCGTCGGCAAACACGGTCGCGGCGCGAGCCGGCCAGTCCGCCCCCGCCACCTTCACCGCCCGCACGACGATGGCGAACGGGCTGTGGGGCGAGTGGAAGTTTGACGAGGGCGGCGGAACCACCGCGGCGGATTCCACGGGACTCACGGCCAGCGGGACATTGACCAACCAGCCGCAATGGTCGCAGGGGTTCGACGGGAGGGGCGGGATGAGCTTCGGCGGGTTCCAGTCCGAAGGCGGCACCAACGCCTACGTGACGATGGGCAATCCCGCAGACCGGTCGCTGGACTTCGGGAGCGAGAGCTTCTCCATCGCCCTCTGGGTGAAATACACCGACGGGACATTCCCGCCAGGCCAAAACGGCCGCCGGATCATCAGCAAGGGACACCACGGGTTCAATCCGGGATACACGATCGTTCTTGCGGGCGACGGGCGGATCTGGACCGGGATCGGTGCCACCCAGGGAGGGGCATCCCAGGCGCTCTTCTTCCACACCGTCCCAGAATACAACGACGGAAAATGGCACCACGTGGCGGCGGTCTTCGACCGGCAGAATTCGACCGCCCGCATCTATGTGGACGGCGCAGCCCAGGAACTCGCCAAGGAGACGACCACGGGAGGCGGCATCGATCCGCAGGATCCGACCGTCATCAACTACCCCACCCTCGCCAACCTGAGTGCCACGAGAACGGACATGCCGCTCACGGTCTCCAGCCACATGGGAGTCTATGACTTTTTCAAGGGTGAGGTGGATGAGGTCAGGTTCTATCGCAAAGCCATCACGGGCCAGGAGGAGCAAGCCCTTTACAACAGCGATATCGACGGCAACGGGCTGCCCGACCGCTGGGAATGGGAGCACTTCGGCCAGACCGGCATCGACCCCGCCGCCGACCCCGACGGCGACGGCCTGACCAACCTCCAAGAATACCAGCAGGGCAGCGACCCGAACGACTACTACAACGGCCTGGCCCCCACCTTGACCATCACCAGCGGAAACAACCAAACCGGCTCACCGGGGAACTTCGTTTCAGCCCCGCTTGTTGTCAGGGCTGCCGGCAGCGCGGGGAGCCCGCTGGCCAAGGCCCCGCTCGCCTTCAGCGTCACCCAGGGCGGCGGCACGTTGCAGGCCACCGCCGGCGGAACGAACGCCAGCGCGCTGACAGTCCGGACCAACGCCAGCGGCTACGCGATCGTCTATTTTCAATTGCCCGGCACGACCGGCGCGTCGCAGATCACCTGCGCGCCCGCCACGGGCGGCGGCGCGACGGGCGTCGTCTTTACCGAAACAAGCTCCGCGGGAGGCGGCGGCAGCCCGAACCCCACGCTCCCGCCGTCCAACCAGCCGGACAACCCTCCGACGCCGCCGGTGGTGAGCTATGCGGCGATCGACGTGGGCGGCGGAGTCGCCATCCCGGAAAGCGACCAGGCGATGATCGCTCTGGGCGACGATAACAATGGGGCGTTCGCATTTTATGATTTGTGGTCTCCCGGCGCCTCGATGGATGTTTATACTTGGAACAACGGCACGACCGCCTTCTGCCAGACGGTCCCCGGAACGACGCTAATAACATATGAAAGCGGGTATACGGAGGACGCGTCGCTGGGAGGGCCTGTTCCACTCATAACTCCATCCGGAAAAGTTTATGGGACCTACACTGACGAGACTATTGTTGTAAACAATCCGTTTTCCTGCGTGGGCGGCAACGTCACCCTGTTCCCGGAACTGTGGTTTACTTACCCGACATCATGCAACGAGAACGGATTTGGTGGGGTGCTGGGTCAGTCAGGGTGCGATTACCGAACAATAGACGGGGTGGGTATTCAACAGGGCTGGTTTAGTTATATATGCCAGAACGGAAATTTCACTTATTTTGTGGCTAGCAACGGATTCCCTCTTTACTCGCCCGATAACTGGGCGGAACCGGTCGACCCTCCCTCCAATATGCAGCTAACGGATTGGGGGCCACGTTTTTTCCCCAATGACATGAATAGCCAGGGCTGCGCCATTGGCGGGGGATGGTGGTCAAACGAGAATAATTCCACCCGGTTTTGGAATGGGAGCAATTTCACCGACCTGCCGGCCCCGGGGCACGGCCTCAATGACCAGAACTGCACCTTGTGTTACAGCTCGGATACAAACGGAAAGATTCAAGGGGAAATCCTCCTGTGGCAGCCGGACGGGCAGGTGAGCATCGCCTCGCTCCTCCCGGCGGACTACCGGAGCCAGATCAGCAACGTCCGGACGGGTCTGCTAAGCAACGCCGATGCGAACGGAACCATCCACATCCTCATGGACGCCACCTTCACCGACCCCGTTGACGGATCGACCACGCCGAAGACCTACGTCCTCTCCGTCCCCTACACCGCGCCGAGCGCCGCCAACTCCACTCTCCAGGAAGTGAAGCTGCCCGATGGGGGTGGCGTGTGGTGCATGAACGCCAACGGGGTCATGGCTACGATCGGTTACACCGTCTCGGACAACTACGCAAATCAGCACCCCCTGCTGCTCGTTCCCGTTGACTTGGCCGTCGACGCCAACAGGGACGGAGTGATTGACAACAAAGACCGAGGCAAAGTCACCGAACAGAAACCTTGGCGCTGGTGGATCAATGATGACAACGATGGAACGGGCGATGGGTCGGAGAATGTGGGAGGCGCAGCAGATTCGGCAGATGCAGAAATCAAGAGCAAGAGAGACCTAGAGGACCTCACGCGGCTGTGGTTTTATTTTGGCGGAATGCAGGCTAGTATTGCCGACGGCACGTTCAAGATTGGATTAAAGTGGAAGAGCGTCACAGGTTCGCCATCCATCAAGATTTATCAGGCGGTGGAAACCGATGGTGGCGTAGCGTATTTGACCAGTGACGCCACGGCGGGCTCGCAAATTGGCGGCACTTACAAAACAGCTAAGGCGACAGTGTCTGGATCAACATCGGTGATGTTGCCGACAGATGTTTTCACCAATTTTAGCGAACAGAATCCCACCGCTCATCTGCTTTTTGAAGGAGTATCCGAAGGCAAGGGCCAACTCGTCGTTACCATTCATAAATCCGATGGCACGGAAATCGGCGAAGGGCCGGGGGTATGGCTCGATCTCAAACAGATCAAAGATATGTATGAGCGTGGTTTTTCCAACCCGATCAACATGATTGCTCCTTTTGATCGCGCAGCAAATTTCGATATCGAGACGGTATCGGTCAGCACGACAGGGGCCAGCTTTCAGAAACCCTCTGACGAGACCAGCCAGTGCATCCTCTACGTTCACGGTTGGAATACCGATGTGGCGGGTTATGACGCAAATAGCGCCACGATGTTTAAGCGTCTTTGGCATCGAGGCTTTAAAGGACGTTTTGCAGCTCTGCGTTGGGACACGATGATGGGAGGAGCTTTCGAGTTTGAATCCTTTCACATCAGCGAATGGCGCGGCTACAATTTTGGAAAATCGTTACAAGATTATGCGACTAACCTGAGGAGTCGGCTATCCGGCTATTCGATTAATGTAATAGCGCACAGTTTAGGCAGTGCACTTTTGACTAGCGCGTTAGATCGAGGCGTTTCAATTGATAACTGCATTTACACACAAGGAGCGCTTTCGGCCAGTATGTTCGATCCGAATGCTCCGCTGAGAGGAGGCAACTTTACCACTCCAGACTTGGCGACGGATGGAGGATATCGTGGCTGGCTGGCTCCCAGCGCAGTAAATATTGTTAGTTTTTTCAATTCGGGGGATACAGTTCTTTTCGGTTGGCAGGCGTATCAGAATGGAAAACCTCATGACGCCACAGGCCCTGGACAATATCGTTATACAGCTTCTACTGGCCGTCGTTGGATTGAATACTCCAGCGGTTCTTTGCCGACTCGTGATGTTTTTGATAATCATGAGTCGATGGCTTTCGTAGCCATCTCTCGGACGGCCGCAGTAGGAGCTGAAGGCGCAACTGCCGGTGCAGTGAATGTTGGATATAACTTAGGTAGCGGTGGACTGGGTTATGGCGGAGAGCATAGCCCTCAGTTTGAAAGGCGTATTCAACAAAATCTTCAACCCTACTATAATCAGATCCTTTTGCGTTTTGATATTACTCCAAACCCATGAATAGACGTCATATTGCTTGGGGGCTTCTTCTGCTGCTGTTGCTTGTAGCTGCGATTTTGCTCTGGCGTTCTGGCAATAAACCGACAATCTCGATTGCCCCACCGACACCATCTCATGTTGATGGTGGAAAAGCCTCCATCTCAAATCCTGTTCAATCTCCGACTCCATCTTCCCCGGGGCCGTCATCTGATCAGATGGTGCAAAAAGAATTGCTTAAAAGTACATTTGAAACACCTATCAGCTTTTGGGGAAAAGTAATCGATGAAGAGGGCAAGTCTGTTTCGAATGCAGGTGTTCAGTTCATGGCCGTGGATAAGCCAATGAGCGATCAAGGCAAAAAGTATAATACTACAAGCGATACAAACGGACTTTTTTCGATTAGCGGGATCAAGGGGGCTGGGCTGTATGTTCAAGTTACCAAAGAAGGTTATTATGAAACGGAGTCATCGGGTAGGTTGTTTGGCTATGGGATCGAGAATCCCAATAAGCCACCAAGCGCGGATAATCCTGCCGTTTTCGTATTGAAAAAACGTGGGCAGGCAGAACCATTGAAAGTGTTTACGTCCGGTGGCATTCGAGTTCCTAAAAATGGCCATCCCATAGCGGTTAGCTTATCGCAAGGGCATATGACATCAGTCGATCAAGGGGACATCCAAGTTGAAGTGTGGACGCAGGATCAACAGAAAGACGTTCAGGGGCGTTACCCGTGGCGATGCCGCATTACGGTTCCTGGAGGAGGCATTATTGAAAGAATGAAAAGTGATGACTTTGTTGCTCCTAGTGAAAAATATAAGCCAGACGTTGAAGTAAACATGCTTCAAACTGCTGCACGCTGGCAAAAAGGTTTTGACGGAGAATACTTCGTGAAAATGAAGAACGGAACGTTTGCACGGATTACATTTAACCTCACAACGGGAGGGGATCACTTTTTTATGGTGCAATCCTTTCTGAATCCCACCCCCGGAAGTCGCAACTTGGAGTTCGACCCCGCGAAGGCCGTCAAATCGCCTTAAACTCCGACTCCGATGCGCCGTGCTGTCATGGCTCGTGCGGAAAACAGAGCACGATCCACGCCAGCACTCCCGGCGGTTCAACTTCCCTCCTCGCCGTGCTGACAAAGCCCACCGTGCAAACAGACCCGCCCGGAGGTCGGTATCGTCACGAATAAAATCACCCTCGCGCCTGCTCGGAAGGAGCCCCACGACGGCGCCTGCTGCGTCCCGCTGGCGCGGGATCACGGGACCTGCTGGCTATGACATCGCATAACAGCGGTGAGGCACAGGGCCGCCTGATCTCGCCGCACTCCGCCAGCGGAGGCCTCCGGCGAGGGCGGTCCGCTCCACTGCGTTCCGCCCCTATGCATCACCGCGAGTTATGCGATGTAATGCCCTCCCCCGAAGCCGGGGGGCAGGTCCCGCGCCAGGCCGCAAAATATGCCGCTCCGCGGTTTGGTCACGAATCCCCCCGACCGCCGCATCGTGTCGGCTTGCT
>JBAYWC010000014.1:0-35843 GCA_041674265.1 Terrimicrobiaceae bacterium | reverse complement strand
GGTGACGATCATGCCGCAGCGGCCGTCTCCCACGCTTTTGCCATCGAGGGCCAGACTGCGGGGAAGCACCCCTGCGTTGGCCTGCAACCAAGCCGTGAGCGCGCGGGCGTAGGCGGTGGGTTCACCGCATCCCACCCCACCGCTTCATCGCGTTCTTTCAAATGCCACGCCCCCGCGCACCACACCAACACCCCGGCAAGCTTCCCTTCCTCCATCACCAGCTGGCAGAGCCGGTCTCCTGCCTCGCTCCCGGCCCCCAACCCGTGCTCCCGCCCGAGGGCTTCCTTCGCCCGTCGCCAGTCCTGCGCCGAATGCGCCACCTTCACTTCCCATTTTCCCTCAACCCCGGCATGGGCTCCGACCTTTTGTGCTGCTTTCTTTTTCACCGCAGTAGTTCGGCTTTTCGATGCCCTTTTGTCTAGCTTTTTCTTTTTCCATTTTTCTGTCTGCTTCCGTTGGCTTCAAACCAAACGCTCTGCGAACCCACCCCACTTCAAAAGAAAATCCTCGACCTCCTCGACTCCCTCCCCAATCCGCAGCCAGTAGCGGGAAGTTCAAAATACCCGCAAACCCTGTAGTGATGAGCCTCTCCCTCTTTTTTATCCCTTGAAGTTCAGTTTAGGATCAAGGCATGAGCGGTCGCAGGATATTGAGGATGTCTTTTGCTCCCTCCACGGCGGCTGCCGGGGTGTCCTTCATCAGGCCGGCCCCCTGGTCGATCACCGCGCCACCCATCGCCGCCGCGAGCCGGGCCGAGAGGTTCTCGGTGGGATTCTCGATGGTCCCGCCCACCACCAGATCCGTCCAAACGTATCCGTTTTTGGAGTCGGTAAAAACCCGTTCGCGGGAACCTGGCAGCCATTGCAGGGTCTGGGGCGTCACCCCGATCTGGAAACGTCCGTCGAGTTCCCCCCTCTGCCCAAGCGTTGCCGAGCCCTCGATCCGCAGCAACCCCTTGGATTCCGCGGCAAAATTTTTGATTTGAAGGATTCCCTTCTCGCAGGTGAAATCCCCGCGGATTTCCTGCAGCGGCATCCGGCGAAACGAGGGGTTTCCCGTAAAATCGGCAACAGTAGCGAGGAGGGAAATGTTTTCGAGGCGGCCGTCCTGGAGTTGAAAGACTCCGGTCGCACGGTCGGGGAACATGATGAGGGCGTTGCCGGAAAGAAGGCCGTCCAATCGTTTCCGCCATTCGCCGGTCAGCACGTCGGACGCCTTGACTCCTTCCCAGGAAATCTGGAGTTTTCCGCCTCCGGATGACTCTCCGGAAGCGACGATTTTCCCATTCTCGCCAAGGCGCAGGTTTCCCTCGGTGAGGAAATAGTCTCCGCCCTGCGCCCGGGCACGAAAGCTGGTGATGGACAGCACGGGCGGGCGCGGAAACCGGAGTTTCCCGCCGGTTCCCTGAAACAACCATCCGGAACCGTCCGGTTTGATGGAAACCGCGGAATCCGCGATCTTCGCCCCGCCGAATGCCAGGTTGGCCGCCGCGATTTTCAGGAGCCCGAGCTCGAAGCGATGCGGCAGGAGGGCACCGATGCCCGCCGGGGATTTCGAATGGTGGGACGATTCGGCGACAGGGGATTTTTTCGTCGCGGGAATCCATTCTCCATCGAGCCGGGAAATGGAAATTTCCTCGACCCGCCACGCGCCGGAGAAGACGGCCCGCCAATTCACTTCCGCGCGGAGATCGCGGGCTTCCATCTTGCCGAGGGCGGACCCGGATTTTCCTGTCAGGATCGCGGACCCGGAATACACGGAGGAGCCGGTCCAGCGAAGAGGCTCGATTCCCGCCGTCGCATCGAATGCCGTCCCGGTGGCCCCGGCGACAAGTGTCCGAAAGGAATCGCCGCGCACGTAGGAGCCGATCCAGAGCGAAGCGCCCACCAAGGCCGCGACGGCCACGGCCAGAAGAATGCCGGCTGTGATCCAAAAAATACGCATCGGCGGGAAGCTGGGGGGGCCGGGGCCCTTTAGCTGAAGGAAAGCTTGGTCACACCGGAAGCGGAGGCGGCATTGAGAACATCCATGATCCGCTCGTGCCTGGTCTGGGGATCGGGGCGGATGATCACCGGATCCTTGTCTCCAAACTTCGCGATGGTGTCTTTCAACCAGGCCTTGAGTTCGGGCAGGTCCTTGCTTGTCGGCGAATCGAAGACTTTCTCGCTGCTCTGCACTTTTCCATCCGGGAAGATGTCGATGATGATGGGAGTTGAAGGAATTGTGATGGAGGAAGTCGGGGGCCTCCCGCTGGGCAGGTTGATGTTCAGTTCCATCTCGATGATCTGCGAACCGGCGCAGGACATGAAAAAGAGCAAAAGGACGAACACGACATCCACCATCGGCGCGATTTGAAAGCCGATATCCCCATCTTCTGATACTCCGCCACCTGCCATAATATTATCCCAAGTTAAGTTTCATTTGCATCCGGGTCAATCAGGAGGGTTTCCCGCCTTCCTTGTCCACGACGGAAAAGGTGACGTTGCCGACTCCGGAGGCGCCGATGGCCTCGAGAAGCTGGCGCAAGTATTCATACTTCACTTCCTTGTCGGCCCGGATCAAGACGCGGACCAACGGGTTGACCGCCACCTTGTTCTTGAGCATGCTCACCAGTTCCATCGGGGAGTGGTAAACCCTTTGGTCCACCTCGATGGAAGTGGCGCTGTTGATCGGGGTATAGGTGATGTTGATGATGACCTGTCCGGGGTTGTCCTTGGACGGCTTGGCCTCCTTGGCCACCGGGAGCCTGACGTCCTTGTTTGCCTGCAGGACCTCGGTCGTGCTGATCGACATGAAGAAGACCAGCAACACGAGCAGGATGTCGATCATCGGCGCAATCTGGAACTCCGGATCGATCTCCGGATCCGCCTTGCGTTTTTTCTTCCCGTGCTGGTGGGCGGCTTCAGACATGCGAATCAGGCCCAGTCCAGAGTGGCCCCGCAATGCGGGCAGGGGTTTTGACCGGCTTGAATCGCCCCGTTGCAGACCGGGCAGTTCGTGGTGAGGGCCATCGAAACCTTCCGGGAACCCTGGGAAACCCCGGGCGCCCCCGCTCCGGCTTCAAAATTCTCCCCGATGCGCACCCCGGCCAGTTCCTCGAAAGGGATGTCCTCGATCAAACGGTTCAATTTGTCGTCGGCGTTCACCAGGACGATGGTCCCGCGGTTACGGAAATAATAATAAAAAATGAAGGCCGGAATGGCGATGAAGAGACCGCTGGCCGTCGCCATGAGCACTTCGCCGATGCGGAGTGCCAGCGTGCGGGGATCCGCCACGCCGGAAGCGCCGAGAACGGCGAAAGCCCCCATCATCCCGATAACCGTTCCCAGCAGCCCGATCATCGGCGCGATGACCCCGATGACCGAGAGGTAGCTGTTCTTCGTTTTGAGGATCTGGGCTTCGCGGATCCCGTGCTCGACCAGGGCCGTTTCGACGGCCTCCTTGCCGCGGCCGAGGCGTTCGAGGGCGCCCTTGAGAACCTGTGCGATGTAGGCCTTGTTCGCGCGGCAGATTTCCCAGGCTTCCTGGTAATTCCCCGCGTGAATCGTGCTCTGGAGCGACTCCACCAAGGCGCTGGGAGCCAGTTGCTCGTCCCGCATGACGATGAAAAGCTGGATGATGAACGTCAGCATGGTCATCGAGGTGCCGAGAATGCCGATCCAGATCATGATGATGAGCGGACCGCCGTGAAGGATGGTCTGGAGGATGTTCATGTTCTCGTGCTCGACCGCGCCTTGCGCAAGGGCCAGCGAACTGCTGAGCGCAAGCAGCAGGAGGGGTAACAGGAGGGACAAACAACGGGTGGATTTCATTTGGTGCATGGGTAGATTGGGCAAAGATCAGGGGACAATCACGTCTTTTTCTTTCAGGGCATTGGCGCGTTCCGCGGCTTTTGCAACCACGGCTTGATCCTCGTGAAAAAGTGTGACAGCGAGAAGGTAATTTTCAAGCGCTTCCGCATTCTCCGCCGAGGATTCCTGGACCTGGCCGAGCAGGTAAAGCGCCTGCCCATAGACGGCGCTGGTGCCGGATTCCGGAAACTTCGTGGCCTTGGCCTTCTCGACGATCGGAACCAGCTTCGCGCGGGCTCCCTCGTAATCTTTCTTGGCGATGGCCAACCGGGCGAGCCCCACATCCGCGCTGCTGGCGGCATCCGGGTACCGCTTTTGAAAGTCCGCGAATGCCGACTCCGCCTTGTCGATTTGCGATGTGGCGAGATAGACTTCGCCGAGAAGGGAACTCGCCCGCTCGGCCCATTTTGTCGGGAGCCCGTTGAATTTTTCAACCAGCGGGGCCAGCACCGGAAGGGTTTTTGCGGTGTCGCCTTTCTGCCAGAGGTCCAGGGCCTCCGTGTAGGCTTTGGGCGGGGACATGGTCACTGAAGCGACGCTGGTCATGGGGATTCCGGTTTCCGCCGGACCGATTTTGATGCGGATGACATCCGACTTCAGGCCGAGAATCTGGCCTTCGCGCCGCTGCCCGTCTTTCTGCACGACAAGATCCTGGGCCCGGCACATCTGGGAACCGGAAACCAGGAGCAAACCCGCAAAAATCACTGCCACGGGGGAGACGCTTGCTTTCATCGTGCAAACGCTTTAATCACTTTTCCCCCGCAAATCAACAGTTTCCCGGAAATTTCATGATCAATCTTTTTCGCAAAAACCAACGCGGGCTGATGCTCGTCGTCGCCATCCTCACCATCGTCGCTTTCATTTTCCTGTACAACACGTCCCAACTCGACGAACTCGCCGAGACCCGGAACGCGAAAATCTACGGGCAGGCGCTGCCGCAGGCCGCCATTGACCGGCAGGTCAAAAATTTCCAGCTCACGCTCGCCCTCGGGCAATACGACCTGGTCTCGAAGCTTGGCGGAACCGGCGCGGACCAGGCCTCCGCGATGTCGGAATTTGTCTGGAACCTCCTCGTCCTTCAACATCAGGCGCGGGCGCTCGGGGTCGAACCGACCGATCTGCAAGTGGCCGACCGGATCAAAGCGGTCCCCGTTTTTCAAACCGACAACCAGTTTGACCCGTTGAAATACTCGGCGTTCGTCCGCGACCAACTGGCCCCGCGGGGGTTTTCGGAACGTCAGCTCGAGGAGATCATGCGCGACGCCCTGCGTCTGGAAAAAATCGAGTCGATCGTCGCGTCTCCCGTCGCGGTCGGGGAAAAAGAGATCCGCGAAACCGCGCGGGTCCTGCAGCCGGTGACGGCGGAATTTGTCCGGTTCGATACGGCGGATGCGGCCAGGGATATCCGGGTTGCCCCGGAGGAAATCGCGGGGTATTTTGAAAGGAACCAATCGAACCTGAACACCAGGGAAACCCGGGCGGTGCGCTATGTGGCATTCGAGCTGCCACCGGGATCCCAACTCGAGGGCCGCGCCAAGGTCGACGAACTCCAAAAACTCGCCGACCGGGCCACGAAATTCACCGACTCGCTCGCAAACATGCCGTTCGATCAGGCCGCCGCTTCGTCGGGACTGACGGTCCGGAGCACGCCGGCTTTCGACCGAGCGGGCACCCTTTCGTCCGCCACGCAGAGCGAGGCGGAGACCGCGAAGCAGATGCAGGAGATCCTCTCGAAGATCGCGCCGAAGGAAGTCCTCGCGGCCCTCGCTCCCCCGGCTTTTCTTCTCCCGGCAGCCGGAAAAGCCAGCGATGTCATCCAATCCGGCGACGCCTTTTATGTTTTGGAACTTTCCGAGTTGAATCCCGCCCGCCCGCTCACGCTGGCCGAGGCCACCCCTTCCATCGAAGCCCGCCTCCGCGAGACCAAGGCGGAGCAGGCGCTGCATTCCACCGCCGGAGAAAAAATCAAAGCCCTCCGCGCCGCGCTCGGCTCCGGCAAAAAATTCGCCGAGGCCGCGGGCGAAGCCGGCCTGACAGTCGAAAGCCTCAACGGCGTGGCCCCGATGGGAGATTCCCTCACCCCCGAGCAGCGCCGCGCCGTCTCCGCGACCCTTTCGCTCAAGGAGGGCGAACTCTCCGGTTTTGAAACCGCCCCGGGGGGCGGGATCTGCGTTTACCTGCAATCCCGCGGGCCGCTGGCCGAGACGGAGCTGGCCGCAAAGCGGGAGGAAATCCGGCAAAGCCTGCTGGACAACAAGCGCAGCCTGTTGTTCGCGGAATGGCTGCGGGTCTGCCGCGAGGACGCCAAGATCAGCGTCCCGGGAAATCCCCGGAGTCGATGAACCAGCAGGTTCATGAGCTTTTTGACGAGGCCACCGGGGATCTCGCCCTCGGGGATCTCGGAGCCGCCGCCGAAAAATTTCGCGAATGCGTCCGGATCGAGCCGGAATTCTTCGATGGCTGGCACGCGCTGGGCATGGCGCTCATGAAGACCGGGCGCTGTCCCGAGGCCATCGAAGCCGGCCTGCAATCCGTTCGCCTCCGCCCGAACGACCAGCTCGCCTGGTCGAGCCTTTCGCTTTTCTACGTCCGGAACAACCAGATCCCCGAAGCGGAAGCTGCGGGGGCCAAGGCGAAAATCATTTCGTGGGGAGGAAAGGTCAACCCGGATGCCATCCCGCCTGCCGGCCCGAATCCATGAATTTCTTCATCACCACCGCGATCGACTACACGAACGGCGCGCCGCACATCGGCCATGCCTATGAAAAAGTGCTGGCGGACGCGATCGCCCGCTACCAGCGCCTCAAGGGAAACGATGTGTTTTTCCTCACCGGCGTCGATCAACACGGACAAAAAGTCCAGCAGTCCGCGCAGAAGCAGGGCGTCGCCCCGTCCGAATTTGTCGCGGGCATCACGGCGAAGTTCCTCGCCCTCTGGAAGAAGCTCGACATCAGCTACGATGGCTGGGCCGCGACGGTCGAGCCCTCCCACAAGCGCTGCGTGCAGGCCATGCTCCAGCTTCTTTGGGGCACCGGCCATTTCTACAAGGCCAAGCAGGCCGGATATTACAGCGTCCGGCAGGAACAATTCCTGACCGACAAGGAGCGCGGACCGGGCGGGGAATTCGGCCCGGAGTGGGGCGAGGTCGTGCTCATCGAGGAGGAAAATTATTTCTTCAAGCTGGCCGCGCACCGCCAGTGGCTGCTCGATCTCATCGACGCGCGCTCGGCGGCGGGGAACCCGTTTGTCGTCCCGGATTTCCGCGTCGCGGAACTTCGCAATGCCGTGGAAAAGATGACCGGCGACCTGTGCATCTCGCGCCCGAAATCCCGCCTCGAGTGGGGTATCGAGCTGCCGTTCGACAAAGATTTCGTCACGTATGTGTGGTTCGATGCGCTGTCGAACTACGTGAGCTTCGCGGGTTACGATCCCACGCCCGGCGCGGGCAATTCCCTCTTCCGTTCCCGCTGGCCCGCCCTGCACGTCATCGGGAAGGACATCCTTGTGCCGCCGCATGGGATTTACTGGCCGATCATGCTCAGGGCCTGCGGGTTTGCGGACGAGGACATCCCGACGCTTCTCGTCCACGGATGGTGGAACATCGGCGGCTCCAAGATGAGCAAGAGCCAGGGGAACATCATCGATCCCGCGGCGCTGGCGGAGACATTCGGCGTCGCGGCGACGCGCTTTTACCTGCTCGGCGACATTGCCACCGGGAGGGATTCGGACTTCAGCGAGGAACGCCTCATCCTGCGATACAACACCGACCTCGCCAACAGCCTCGGTAATTTGCTCAACCGCACGCTCAGCATGGCCAAACGCTACCGGAACGGGATTTTGAAAAAGTCGGACTCCCCGCTCGCGCCGTTCATCGCCGAAAAATGCGCGGCTTGCGCCCGCCGGATGGATGCCTTCGAAATTCACGCCGCCATCGAGTCCACATGGGAGATCATCGTCCGCTGCAACGCCTACGTGGAGGAATCCGCCCCGTGGAAACTCGCGAAGGACCCCGGTGCCGCCGCAAAGCTCGACGAGGTCCTCTACTCGCTGGCGGAGGCGCTGCGCATCGTCTCGATCCTCATCACTCCCATCATCCCGGAATCGGCCGCGGCCATTCGCGCCCAGCTGGTCTGGGAGGGTCCCGTGAGCCTTTCCCAATGCGAATGGGGCCTGTTGGCCGACAACCATCGCCTCGGGGAACCCGTTCCCTTGTTTCCCCGCATCAACCGCGAATAAACCATGTCCGCGCTTCGGGAGAAAATCGAATTTGCCGGTCTCGTGGCGGGGGCCTGGCTCGTCGCGCGGCTTCCGTTCCATTTCCTGCCGGCCCTCGCGACCGTTCTTGGCTCGCTCGTTTACTGGCTCGATCCGCGCGGCCATGTGGTGGCGCTGGAAAATATCGAGGCCGCGTTCCCGGGGAAATTTTCCGCGCCTCAAAAATCGCAGATCGCCCGCCGCTCCTACATCACCTTCGCCCGCACGATGTTCGAGCTGTTCTGGGCCCCGAACATGGACGAGAAATTCTTCGCCCGCCATGTCCTTTTCGAAGGCTGGGACAAGGATTACGCGCGCAAGGACCCGCAAAAACCCGCGATCTACGCCTGCTTCCACTTCGGAAATTTCGAATGGCTCGCCCTCGCCGGAGCCTATTCGATCTCCCCGGGTCCGGTCATCGCCCAGCGCTTCAAGAACCCGCTCCTCGGTCCGGTCTTCGACCGCCTGCGCACCAGCACCGGCAACCAGGTCATCCCCCAGGAACGCGCGATGCTCCGCATGCTGAAATACCTCAGGGGCGGCGGAAAATTCGGCATGCTCTGCGACCTGAACCTCGACCCCCGCGAAGGCAGCGTCCTCATCGAATGCTTTGACGGGCTGCTCGCCAGCGTCACCCAAACCCACGCGGCCCTCGCCCGGAGGACCGGTGCCGCCATCGTCCCGGTCGAGTGCCGCCCCGGCCCTTCGGGAAAATACCGCATCATTCACCACCCCCCGATCGAATGTCCGCCCGATGCCGACCCGCGGTCCATCGTCCAGCGGTGCTGGAATGCCCTTGAACCCGCCGTCCATGACCATCCGGAATGCTGGCTCTGGTCCTACAAGCACTGGCGCTACAAGCCCGCGACAAACAACTCCAGATACCCGTTCTACGCCAACCGCTCGAAACGTTTTGACAGGCTCATCGACCGGTGGAACGCGGGCAGGGCCTGAGCGCGGGGCGGACCGGTCCCGGACGGGATCGGTCGCCCTCAAATTCCATTCGACTCCGGTGGGCCGGATATCGGAGAATGCGCGCATGAAGATATTGATGGCCGCGAGCGAGATGACGCCATTTGCGAGGACCGGCGATTTCGCCGACGAAATGCTGGCGCTGGCGGCCCACCTTCGCGAGGCGGGACACGAGGTGTCCGTGGCCCTGCCGTATTACCGCCGCATCCGCGAGGACAAGTCGGCCAAGGCCAAACGCACGAAGATGAAGTTCTCCGTTCCGGTCGGCCCGGCAAAACTTCCCGCGGAAATTTTCGAGGCGATGGCCCCGGGGGGCGTGCAGGTCTTCTTCGTGGCCCGCGACGAATTTTTCGACCGCTCCGGCCTCTACGGCGCGGACGACAGGGACTATCAGGACAACTCCGCGCGCTTCATCTTCTTCACGAAATGCGCGCTCGAACTGGCCAAAAAACTGGGCCCGGATGTCGTGCATGTGCATGGATGGCAGACGGCCCTGCTCCCGGTTTTTGCGAGGGACCAACGCCTGCCGGCGGTGACGGTCCTCACGCCCCACAGCCTCGAATACCAGGGAAATTTCTGGAGCTACGACTTCGGTCTGACGAACCTCCCGGGGGAATACTTTTCCGCGCGCGGACTGGAATTTTATGGAAGCATGAACTGCCTCAAGGCCGGGATTTTGTTCGCGGATGCCGTCGTGCTTCCGGGCCGGCGCCACGTGGCGGAAATGCAGACGCCGGAATTCGGATGCGGATTGGAATCCGTGCTGCGCGAGCACAGCGACAAACTCGAAGGCATCCCGGACGGCCTCAGGGAATCCGCATGGCCGGTGCTGCCGGTCGGGGAAAAAGCGAAGGCGAAGGACGAGTTGGCCCAACGCGCCGGTCTTCTGCCGGGCGGACGCATTTTCCTCGCCGATTCTTCCGCCACGAACGGCGCGGGGATCGGAATGCTGCTCGAAGCGCTGGACCTTTTGCCTTCGGAGGACGCGCGGGTCGTCCTGCTCGGACCCGTCGGGCCCGCTCACCGCCAGGCCCTGGAGATCGCGGCGCGCCGCCACGCCGGGCGTTTCGCCAACCTTCCCGAAATGGACGCGCCGCTTTTCCACCTGGCGCTCTCCGCTTCGGAATTCCTGATCCTTCCCGGACCCGTCGAGCCCGGTGGCGAGCTGGTGATGCTGGCGCTCAGGAATGGCGTCCTCCCGGTTGCGATGCATTGCGGCGGACTCCGGCAATTCGTGCGGGACTTCGATCCGGTCACCGGCGAGGGGAACGGCTTCGTCTTTTACAAAAATTCGACCGGAGCCCTGAGGGATGCCATCGGACGCGCCTCAAGGACCCCGGATCTCGCGCGTTTGGCCGACGCCGCTCGCTCCGCGGACTTCTCCTGGGCCGCTGCCGCAAAGCGCCATCTGGTCCTCTACAACCGGCTTCTTGCCGCCGGCGGCAGGTCCGCCGCCGCCTGACATCCGCCCGATGCTTCCGGAAATTCTGGCCGAAATTCCCGGGCCGCAATCCCGGGCACTGATGGAAAAACTCGCCCGCTTCGAATCGCGGAACGTCACATTTTTCAACGCGGATTTTCCGGTTTTTTGGGAACGGGCCTCCGGGGGAAATGTCTGGGATGCGGATGGCAACCGGTATCTGGACATGACATCCGGATTCGGGGTCTGCGGCCTCGGGCATGGGGCCACGTCGGACGCCCTGGTCGCCCAGGCCGGGAAACTCGTCCACGGGCTCGGCGATGTCCACCCTTCGCCTCTCAAGGCCGCGCTCTGCCAGGCGATCAGCCGGATCACGTTCGAACGATGGGGAGAAGGACCGGCGAAAACGTTCCTGTGCAACTCGGGCTCCGATGCCGTCGAGGCCGCGCTGAAGACGGCCCTGCTGCACAGCGGAAAGCCCGGCGTCATCAGCTTCACGGGCGGATACCACGGCCTCGGTCTTGGCGCGCTCGAGTCTTGCGGGCTCCCGTTTTTTCGCGACCCCTTCGCCGGACAACTCGCGAAGTTCGGTGTCCGCCTGCCCTATCCCTATTGCTGCCGCTGCCCCTTCGGACGCACCGAGGGCTTCCGGCTCGAGGGCCGGGAATTCCCGAACTGCTCGTCCTCCTGCCTGGAATCGCTGCGCGGGCAACTCGACAAGGCGATCCGGCAGCGCGAGATCGGATGCATCCTCGTCGAGCCGGTCCAGGCGCGGGGAGGGGACATCGTCCCCCCGAAAGATTTTCTCCCGCTGCTGCGCCAAGTCTGCGACGAGCAGAAAATCCTGCTCATCGCCGACGAAATCTACACGGGGTTTCATCGCACGGGGCGTTTCTTCGCCTGCGAGCATTCGGATGTCGTCCCGGACATCATTTGCCTCGGCAAGGGACTCACCGGCGGATTTCCCCTCTCCGCCTGCACCGGAAAATCGCATGTGATGGATGCCTGGCCGCGCTCGGCGGGAGAGGCCCTGCACACGAGCACATTTCTCGGACATCCCGTCGGCTGCGCGATGGCCCTGGCATCGATTGCGGAACATGAAAAACCCGGCGCCGCGGCCCAAGCGAAAAACGCGGGGCGCCTCCTCCATGCGGCCTTGTCGGAGCTGGAGGCCGGGCACCTCCGCGGTCTCGGAGCCATGATCGGATTGGAACTCGTGACCTCCAATGGGGCCCCGGACACCGAAACCGCCTCACAGGTCGTGGTGAACGCCTTGAAAGCCGGCCTGATCCTGCTCGGCGGCGGACCGGAGGGAAACGTGCTTTCCTTCGCCCCCACCTTCGCCCTCGCCGCCGAAGAAGCGGAGTGGATCGGCGCACTCATGAAAAAACTTCTTCCGAAAGCTCACAAATCATCGATGCGACCGCATCAGTAATTTGTCCGGGCTACTTGTGGCGCTGGAAATCCGCCACCGCGCGATCCATCTCGCGGTCGGCAACCCGCTTTTTCAAGTCCGAGCGTTTGTCTCCGGCGTCCTTTCCTTTGCCCAACCCCAGTTCTACTTTGACCCGTCCCTTTTTCCAATACATGCCCAGCGCCACGACCGTCCGTCCCGCCCGCTCGATCTCTCCGACGAGTTTGTCGATCTCGGCCCGGTGGAGAAGCAGCCTTCGCACGCGCTTGGCTTCGTGCTGTTCGTGGCTGGCGCGTTCGTAGGGCTGGATGGTCGAGTCGTAAAGGCAAAGATCCCCATCCTGAACCCGCGCGAATGCGCCTTGCAGGGACACCAGCCCGGCGCGGATGGATTTGACCTCGGTGCCCGTCAGTTCCACGCCCGCCTCGAACCGTTCAAGAATATGGTAATCCCGGAGCGCTTTGCGGTTTGTGGTGATCTCTGCGGACATGGAATCCGGGGGCGTTTCCCGGAAACGCCTCAGGCCGCGGGCTTGGGAGCCACCGCGAGTTTTCCCTTGGCAATTTCCATCAAGGCGATATCCGCTAGTCCCATGCGGAATTCCGCCTCTACCATGGGGCGGCTCCCTGCCGTCAACTGGCGCACGCGACGGGAAACCGCATTGATGAGAACCTGGGGTTCGGTGATGACCTTGGCGGCGTCTTCGAGGAGTTGTGCGTTCATGAAAAAAAGGAGTGGCGGGAGGCCATTTTCACCCTCCTGCGGGACGAAAAGCATAGAACCGCCGCCCTGCCTGTCAAATTAATTTCCATTTTTTCTTTGACAAAGGTGTCTCTTCCGTTAATTTCACCGGCTCCCGACATCCCGTCGGAAACCGCCAACGCAGGAGACCTGATCCGGTCGCTCGCACTGCAAAATTCCATGAAAAAAAAACGAAGCAAACGTTACCGGGCTGCCGCCGAAAAAGTGGACGGCAGCAAGAAATACCCGCTTTCTGAGGCGGTCAGGACCCTCAAGACCCTGCCCCCGACGAAATTCGACCAGACAGTCACCCTCTCCTTCAAGCTGGGGGTCGATCCCAAACAGAGCGATCAAATGGTTCGCGGGACCTGCCCTCTCCCCAATGGGAGCGGCAAGAACGTGAGAGTTCTCGTTTTCGCCACCGGCCAGGCCGCCGAAATCGCCAAGGAAGCCGGGGCCGAATTCGTCGGGTTTGAAGACCTCATCAAAAAAGTCACCGGCGGGTTCTCCGACTTCGATGTCGCGATCGCCACCCCATTCGCGATGGCGGAAGTTCGCAAACTGGGCAAGGTCCTCGGACCCCGTGGCCTGATGCCGAATCCCAAAACCGGAACCGTCACGGACGACACCGCCAAGGCCGTCAAGGAAGTCAAGGCCGGACGTGTGGAGTTCAAGCTCGACAAAAATGGGAACGTCGCCGTGCCAGTCGGGAAATTCTCCTTCGAAAACCAGGCGCTTCTCGAAAACGGCACGGCTGTCATCGAGGCCGTCGTGAAAGCCCGCCCTGCCACGGCCAAGGGCTCATTCGTCGAAACCATCACTCTCAGCGCCACCATGACCCCCGGCGTGGCAGTCGACCCGTCTCCCTTCCTGAAAAACTAAATCCCATGAGACCCGAGAAAACATTGATCGTCGCGGACGTCCGCGAGAAGCTGAAATCCTCGCCGTATTTGCTGCTGGTCGATTACACCGGCATGAAGGTTCCCCATTTCGAGGAACTCCGCACCCGCCTGACCGGCGCCGGCGCGCGTCTCAGTGTCGTGCGCAACACCTTCCTGAAAATTGCCGCCCAGGATCTGAAAATGCCGGAGCTGGAGGGGGCGCTGACCGGGCAGACCGCCATGGTCACCGGAGAGGTCGACATCTGCGCCGCCGCAAAAATCCTCAAGTCCTTCCACGCGGAGTTCCAAAAACCGACCGTCCGCGGCGGGGTTTTGGACAACGCCGCTTTGACCGCCGGCCAGGTGGGCGAGCTTGCGGACCTTCCGAGCAAGGAAGTCTTGCAGGCCAAGCTCCTCGGCCTCCTTCAAACCCCCGCGAGCCAATTTGTCCGCATCCTCAACGAGCCGGGTGCCAGCCTGGCCCGCGTCCTCAAGGCCAAGGCCGATGCGGCAGGGGAGGCGGCCTGAAGAATTTGCCCGGTGTTTTCGAAGCCGCACCGGGCAACAACACAAAACCAAAAACCGGTTCCTCGTCGGTCAGACGGCTGTCTGGCTCAAATGCCCTGAGGCTTCCGGGCGCGACGATACCACAATAGAAATAATACAATGGCAGACACACAAGCACTCGTAGACCAGCTCAGCGGACTCACCGTTCTGGAAATCGCCGACCTGGTCAAACAACTCGAAGAAAAATGGGGCGTCAGCGCCGCAGCGCCGGTCGCGGTCGCAGCCGCAGGCCCCGCGGGAGCCGCAGCTGCTCCAGTCGAGGAAAAAACCGCATTCGACGTCATCCTTCTGGAAGTCGGCGGAAACAAAATCGCCGTCATCAAAGAGGTGCGCGCCGCCGTGGCCGGCCTCGGCCTCGCCGAAGCCAAAGCCCTCGTCGAGAGCGCCCCCAAACCCCTCAAAGAGGGTGTGACCAAGGAAGAAGCGGAAGAGATCAAGAAAAAGATCGAAGCTGCCGGCGCCAAAGTCGAAATCAAGTAATTCCGCCAACCCCGCAGAGAGATCTCGAAAAAAATCTTGATCTCTCTGCGGATCCCTATAAACTCTTACCTCCGCTGGAAGCCAAGGCTCTGTTATCCGATCGAATCCGTCCGAGCAATCATCAATCCGTCAACAGACGGGTGGGGAACCCCCCTGCCTGCCTGCGCGGATGTTTTGTATTCAGACGTTTTGACCGGCTGCCGGAGTCGATAACCACAGGTTGGCACACCCAACAATTCACCGGAAAAGCCACTCGAATCCACCATGTCTGAACGTATCCATTTCGGCAAATTGCAGGAGGCCATCGAGCCGCCAAATCTCATCGAGCTACAGATCAACTCCTACAACGAGTTTTTCCAAAAAGACACGCAGGTGGCCAAACGCCGGAATATCGGGCTCCAGGCGGTTTTTCGGGAATTTTTCCCGATTTTTGGATTCGAGGACAAATCCTCGCTCGATTTCGTCAGCTACGACCTGGGAGAACCGAAGCTCTCGGCTCTCGATTCCCAGCGCGAAGGCCAGACCTTCAGCGCGCCGCTTTACGTCACCTTCCGCTACAAGGACGAGCGCTGCACGAAAGAAGAAAAAGTCTACATGGGCGAACTGCCCCTGATGACCCCGCAAGGCACTTTTGTCATCAATGGCGCGGAACGTGTCGTCGTTTCCCAGCTCCACCGCTCGCCCGGAATTTGTTTCGAGACCTCGGTCCACACCAACGGGAAAATCCTTCACGGATTCCGGATCATCCCGGATCGCGGATCCTGGATCGAGGTGCAGTTTGACACGAGCGACCTCCTTTACGTTTACCTCGACCGCCGCAAGCGCCGCCGGAAATTTCTTGCCACGACCTTCCTCCGCGCCCTCGGTCATCCCTCGGACGAGGATATCATCAAGCTTTTCTACACGATCGAGGATCTCAAGCTCAGCGACAAGCTCGAGGAGGATGAGATCAGCACGAAAGTTCTGATCGCCGATATCCGGGACGGGGAAATCACCGTCGCCCGCGCTTTCGAGCCGCTCAACGCCGCCACGGTCCGCCAGTTGATCGGCCTCGGGCACAAGACCGTCAAGGTCGTCGATACGAAGGATGACGACACGATCATCAAGTCCCTGAAAAAGGATCCCGCCCATGACGAAGACGAGGCCCTGAAAGACATCTACCGCAAGCTGCGCCCCGGCGATCCGCCAACGGTGCAGAATGCCCGTGGCATGCTAAAACGCCTGTTCTTCGACGCGAAGCGTTACGACCTCGGACGTGTCGGACGCCATAAAATCAACCAGAAACTCGGTCTCAAGGTCAGCGAGGACGAGCGGATTCTGACGAAGGAAGATTTTATCGCGGCGATGAAATATCTCGTCCAGCTTCGCGGCGGCGAGGGAATGACCGACGACATCGATCACCTCGGCAGCCGCCGTGTGCGCACGGTGGGAGAACTTCTGGCCAACCAGTGCCGCGTCGGTCTCGCCCGCACCGAGCGCCTCGTCCGTGAGCGCATGACTTTGTTCGATGCCAGCATCGACCAGATCACCCCGCAGAAGTTGATCAACCCCAAGTCGTTGAGCGCCGTCGTTCGCGACTTTTTCGGACGGAGCCAGCTCAGTCAGTTCATGGACCAGACGAACCCGCTCTCCGAACTCACCCACAAGCGCCGTCTCTCGGCCCTTGGGCCGGGTGGACTCAGCCGCGACCGTGCCGGCTTCGAGGTTCGCGACGTCCACCCGTCGCATTACGGGCGCATCTGTCCGATTGAAACACCCGAAGGTCCGAACATCGGTCTCATCAGCTCCCTGAGCACTTTTGCCCGGATCAATGAGTTCGGTTTCATCGAAACACCCTACCGCAAGGTGAACAACGGTCGTGTGACCGACGAGGTCGAATACCTCAGCGGGGACCGTGATGAAAACTTCCACATCGCCCAGGCGAATTCCGTGGTGGACAGGCATGGCAAGTTGACGGGCGAGAAAGTTTCCGCGCGCTATCGCGGGGACTTTGTCGAGGTGGAACCTGCCCAGATCCAATACATGGATGTTTCACCCAAGCAGCTCGTTTCCGTGGCGGCAGGGTTGATTCCGTTCCTCGAACACGATGACGCGAACCGCGCGCTCATGGGGTCGAACATGCAGCGCCAGGGGGTTCCTCTGCTCGTCTCCGAGGCTCCGCTTGTCGGAACCGGCCTTGAAGGGCGCGTGGCGCGTGACTCGCGCGCCGTCATCTGCGCGGAAGCCTCCGGGAAAGTGGCCTCCGTGACCGCCACCCACATCATCACCACCAAGGATGGCCAACTCCCCGAGGGGAAAAAGAAAATCAAGAACGACCCCGAAAACGGCGTTCATGTTTATGAGCTCCGCAAGTTCATGCGCTCGAACGCGAGCACCTGCATCAACCAGAAGGCCATCGTCCACAAGGGCCAGGCGATCAAGAAGGGCGATGTCATCGCCGATGGTCCGAACACCGAGCAGGGCGAACTGGCCCTCGGACGGAATGTGCTCGTGGCCTTCATGCCGTGGAACGGCTACAACTTCGAGGACGCGATCCTGATCTCCGAACGCGTCGTCAAGGAGGACATCTACACCTCGATCCACATCGACGAGTTCGAGATCGGCGCCCGCGACACGAAGCTCGGGCCCGAGGAAATCACGCGCGATATTCCGAATGTCAGCGAGGAATCGCTCCAAAACCTCGGCGCCGACGGCGTCATCCGCATTGGTGCGGAGGTCAAACCGGGGGATATCCTCGTCGGAAAAATCACCCCGAAGAGCGAAACCGAGCTGGCTCCCGAAGAACGCCTCCTGCGCGCGATCTTTGGAGAGAAGGCCGCCGACGTCAAGGACACCTCCCTCACGGTTCCTTCCGGGACCTACGGCATCGTCATGGATGTCAAGGTTTCCTCGAAAAAGGAAGTGACGCGCACGAAAATGACCCCCGCCGAGTCGAAGCGTCAGCAAAAGATGATCCTCGAGGATTACAAGAAGCGCAAAGACGATCTGCACGAGCAGCTCACAGCCGCTCTCTCGAACATCCTGCTCAACGAGAAGATCCCGCTCGATGTGGTGAACGCCCAGACCGGCGAGATCATCATCCCGGCCAACCGCAAGATCACGAAGCAACTCCTTCGGAAACTCGCGGCGGTTTACAACCATGTGGAAATCGACCCGAGCCCGATCCGGAACAAGATCAACGAGATCATCGGCCAGTTCGAACACAAATTCGTCGATCTCGACAACGAGCGCGACCAGAACCTCGGTCGCATCGAAAGCGGTGACGATGTCGATCCCGGCATCATCAAGCAGGTCAAGGTCTACATCGCCAGCAAGCGCAAGCTCAGCGTCGGGGACAAGATGGCCGGACGACATGGAAACAAGGGCGTCGTCGCCAAGATCGTCCCCGAGGAGGACATGCCGTATCTCGCGGACGGAACGCCCGTGGACATCGTCCTCAATCCGCTCGGCGTGCCGAGCCGCATGAATGTCGGGCAAGTGCTCGAAACCCACCTCGGTGTCGCCGCAAAAGCCCTGGGCTTCAAGGTGGCAACCCCGGTCTTCGACGGTATTCCGGAATCCAAAATCCGCGAGTTCCTCAAGGAAGCGAAGACCAAGGAAGGGTTCACATGGACCAACGAAAACGGCAAATCCACCGTCTATGACGGACGTACCGGAGAAGCCTTCGACCAGCAGGTCGTGGTCGGCTACATCTACATGTTGAAGCTCGGCCATCTGGTCGCCGACAAGATCCACGCCCGTGCCGTCGGACCTTACAGCCTCGTTACCCAGCAGCCACTCGGAGGCAAGGCCCAGTATGGCGGCCAGCGCTTCGGCGAGATGGAAGTCTGGGCCCTCGAAGCCTACGGCGCCGCCTACACGCTCCAGGAACTCCTCACCGTCAAGTCCGACGATGTCGCCGGTCGCACCCGCATCTACGAGAGCATTGTCAAGGGTGACAATTCCCTCGAAGCCGGAACGCCCGAGTCGTTCAACGTCCTCATCAAAGAAATGCAAGGCCTCGGCCTCGATGTCCGTGTCGGTGGGAAAAACCCCGCCCACGGCGAGTCCGCCGCCTGATCCACCGCAATAGAATAAAGAATCGATCCCATGAAAGAGGTTAATTTCCGCGAAGCATTTGGAGAACAGAAACCGGTCGGGTTTGATGAGGTGGCAATCACTGTCGCTTCACCCGAAGCCATGCGCAGTTGGAGCAAGGGGGAAGTCAAGAACCCCGAGACGATCAACTACCGCACGTTCAAACCCGAGAAGGGCGGACTTTTCTGCGAGCGCATCTTCGGTCCGACCCGCGATTGGGAATGCTCGTGCGGAAAATACAAGCGCATCAAGCACAAGGGCGTGATCTGCGACCGCTGCGGTGTCGAGGTGACGCTTTCCCGCGTTCGCCGCGAACGGATGGGCCATATCGATCTGGCGGTTCCGGTCTCGCACATCTGGTTTTACAAGTGCATGCCCTCGCGCATCGGCCTCATGCTCGACATGACCTCGCGCCAGCTCGAACGCGTGATCTATTACGAGGACTACATTGTCATCGACCCCGGCAACACGCCGCTCCAACGCTGCCAGCTCCTGACGGAGGCCGAATTCCGCGAGGCGGAAGACCAGTATGGCGAGGCATTCACCGCCGGAATGGGCGCGGAAGCGATCCAAAAACTCCTCGAACAGACCGACCTCGCCAAGCTGAACGACGAGATCGAGGTCGCGATGGTTTCCACCCGCAGCAAGCAGCTTCGCAAGAAGCTGGCCAAGCGCCTCAAGCTGGTGCAGGGGTTTGCCTCGTCGAGGACCCGTCCGGAATGGATGATCCTCAATGTGCTTCCGGTCATCCCGCCGGATCTCCGGCCGCTCGTGCCTCTCGAGGGCGGACGGTTCGCGACGTCCGATCTCAACGATCTCTATCGCCGCGTCATCAACCGCAACAACCGTCTCCGCACGCTCCTCCAACTCAAGACTCCGGAGGTCATCATCCGCAATGAAAAGCGCATGCTCCAGGAGTCGGTGGATGCGCTTTTCGACAATGGACGTCACGGCCGGGCTGTCACCGGTGCCGCCAACCGCCCGCTCAAATCCCTCAGCGACATGCTCAAGGGCAAGGGCGGCCGCTTCCGCCAGAATCTCCTCGGCAAACGCGTCGATTACTCCGGACGTTCGGTCATCGTCATCGGTCCCGAGCTCAAGCTCAACCAGTGCGGGCTCCCCAAGAAAATGGCGCTCGTCCTTTTCGAGCCGTTCATCATCCGTCGCCTCAAGGAACAGGGTCACGTCCATACTGTCCGCAGCGCGAAGAAGCTGATCGAACGCCAGACTCCCGAAGTCTGGGACATCCTCGAGGAAGTCACGAAAGGCCACCCGGTCCTTCTGAACCGCGCTCCGACGCTCCACCGTCTTTCCATCCAGGCGTTCGAGCCTCTGCTCATCGAAGGCGAGGCGATCCGCGTCCACCCGCTCGTCTGTACCGCTTACAACGCGGACTTCGACGGCGACCAGATGGCCGTCCATGTCCCGCTCTCGGTCGAGGCCCAGATGGAAGCCCGCATGCTCATGCTGGCCACGAACAACATCTTTTCGCCGTCCAGCGGCAAGCCGATCACGAATCCGTCGCAGGACATTCCGCTCGGTTGCTACTACCTCACGCAGAAGCCCCGCGGCGGGGATGCGAACAAGGACAAGCGCATGCCGCTCTTTGCCCATGCCGACGAAGTCGATCTGGCGATGGCGGAGGGATCGATCCGCACGCACACCATGATCCGGTTCAAAAACCCGGACTTCGACCGCCAGACCATTTTTGGCGATCCGGCGAAAAAGATCCTTGAAACCACGGCCGGCCGCGTTGTCTTCAACCAGATCTGGCCCGCGGATCTTGGCTTTTACAACAAGGTTTGCGGCAAGAAGCAGCTTTCGGATGTCATCTGGCGTTGCTACAAAATCGCCGGACAACAGAAGACGGTCGAAACCCTCGACCTTCTCAAGGAACTGGGCTTCCGCGAAGCCACCAAGGCGGGGATCTCCATCGGCATCACCGATATGATCATCCCGCAGGAGAAAGTCCAACTCCTCGAGAAAGCCCACCGGGAGGTGGCCGAAGTCCAAAAACAATACCTCCGCGGAATTATCACCGACGGCGAGCGCAAGAACAAGGTGCAGGACATTTGGACCCATACCGGTGAAGAAGTCGCCAATGCCCTCTTCCGCACGCTCGATCACAACGACGGACGCCGCGAAATGAACCCCGTGTTCATGATGGTCGACTCCGGCGCCCGAGGCAACCGCACCCAGATCAAGCAGCTCGCTGGTATGCGCGGCCTCATGGCCAAGCCCTCGGGCGAGATCATCGAGCAGCCGATTACCGCGAACTTCCGCGAAGGTCTCTCGGTGCTGGAATATTTCATCTCGACCCACGGCGCGCGCAAAGGTCTCGCGGATACCGCCCTCAAGACCGCGGATTCCGGCTACCTGACCCGCAAACTTGTGGACGCCGCGCAGGATGTGATCATCCGGATCGACGATTGCCACACCGCGAACGGCATCGCTGTCCGCCCGATCTACGAAGGCGACGAGGAAGTCGTCAGCCTCTCGACGCGGATCATCGGCCGGGCGAGCTGCGAAACCGTGAAAGATCCGGTGACCGGAACCGTCATCCTCAAGGCCAACCAGCTCATCGATGAAGAAACGGCCGCCGCCCTCGAGAAGATCGGTCACGAGCAGCTCAAGATCCGCTCCGCCCTGACCTGCGAATCCAAGCGCGGGATCTGCGCGAAGTGCTACGGGCGCAACCTTTCGACCGGAAACCTGGTCAAGCTGGGCGAAGCGGTCGGCATCATCGCCGCCCAGTCGATCGGCGAACCCGGCACACAGCTCACCATGCGGACGTTCCATGTCGGCGGAACAGCCAGCCAGACGTTCAAGCAGCCGGTTGTCAAAGCCAAGAATGAAGGCATTGTCCGTTTCAACGAACTCAAAGTCGTCGAAACGAGCGAGGGCACGTTCGTCGTTCTCAACAAAAACGGGACGGTCAGTCTCCACGCCGCCGACGGACGCGAACTCGAAAGCCACAACATCGTGGTTGGCTCGGTCATCTCGGTCGCCGATGGCGCCACGGTGAAAAAGGGCGAAACGTTCATCCAGTGGGATCCCTACAACGTTCCGATCATCACCGAGAAAGTCGGACGGATCGAATTCCGCGACATGATCCCGGGCGTCACGATCCGCAAGGAAGTCGACGAAGCCACCGGCGTGATGGGAACGGTCGTGATCGAGCACAAAGAAGACCTTCACCCGCAGATCGTTATTACGGACGAGTCGAAAAAGAATATTCTCGCCAGCTACTCGATTCCCGCGGGTGCCCACATCGAGGTCAAGGAAGGCTCGAAAGTCCCGGCCGGCCAGCGTCTCGCCAGGACACCGCGCAAAATTGCCAAGACCAAGGACATCACCGGCGGTCTGCCGCGTGTGGCGGAACTCTTCGAGGCCCGCCGGCCGAAGGACGCTGCGGAAATCGCCAAAATTGACGGGACTGTCGATATCGGAGGGACCGTGCGCGCCAAGCGCCGCCTCATCGTGACCGATCCCGAAACCAAGGCCGAGGAGGAACATCTCATCCCGCTCAACAAGCACATCATCGTCTTCAAGGGCGACACGGTGAAGAAGGGGCAGCAACTGACCGAAGGGCCGGTTGTGCCGCACGAAATTCTGGACGTCTGCGGCCCGCAGGAACTCCAGGAACATCTTCTGAACGAGGTGCAGGAGGTTTACCGCCTCCAAGGCGTCGAAATCAACGACAAGCACATCGAGATCATCGTGCGCCAGATGCTGCGCAAGGTCAAAATCTCCGAACCCGGCGACACCGGCCTCCTCTGGGGCGACCAGGTGGACCGGCTTGCCTTTGAAGCGGAAAATGAGCGCGTCGTCGAGAAGGGCGGCAAGCCCGCCGAAGCCAGCCCGGTCCTGCTGGGCATTACCAAGGCTTCTCTCGAGACGGACAGCTTTATTTCCGCCGCATCATTCCAAGACACCACACGCGTGTTGACCGAGGCTGCCACACTTGGCAAAGTGGACAGGCTGCGGGGCTTCAAAGAAAACGTCATCATGGGCCATCTCATCCCGGCCGGCACTGGTTTCCAGTCCCACCGCGAGACCGAGATTGTCCACTTGGGCGATGCGCTTGAGGCTGAGCCGAATCCTGAACCTGAAAAAGCTGCCAGCTAAGCGATACCATGTCCGAAGAAACACCCAAATATCCAAACGTCGAACTCATGACCGAACTGCTCGAAGCCGGCGTGCACTATGGACACCAGACGAAACGCTGGAATCCCAAGATGCGCGACTACATCCTGGAAGAAAAGAATTCCATCTACATCATCGACCTGGCGCAGACAGTGGACCAGCTCTCGCGTGCCACGGAATATCTGACGAACCTGGTCCGCGGAGGAGGAAAAATCCTCTTCGTGGGCACCAAGAAGCAGGCCCAGGAAGCCGTTCGCGAAGCGGCGACGGCCACGGGGCAGCTTTTCGTCAACCAGCGCTGGCTCGGCGGAACGCTCACCAATCTCACCACCATCCGGAAAAGCGTCGCCCGGCTGAAGGAAATCCAGGCCTCCGAAAAATCGCCCGCCTTTGCAAAGATCAACAAGGCCGAAGCCGCGGCCATCCGCCGCGAAGGGGCCAAGCTCCTCCACAATCTCGAGGGGATTGTGAACATGGAAAAGCTGCCGGATGCACTCGTGGTCATCGACACGCTTCGCGAGGAGATCGCCGTCGCCGAGGCCAACCGCCTGAAGATCCCGATCATCGCCATCGTGGACACGAACTGCGACCCGGAGAAAATCGAATATCCGATCGCGGGCAACGACGACGCCATCCGCTCGATCCGCGTCATTCTCCAGAAGCTTGTCCAATCCATCATCGAGGCCAAGGGTGCCGCGAAGACCGCCCCTTCCGAATTGGCCGCCGTCTCCGAGTAAACAAAAAAGTTTTCAGTATTCAGTTTCCAGTGTTCAGGGGAGAGTTTCCGCTGTCGTTGCTGAAAACTGAATCACTGAACCACTGAACACTTTTCCTATGTCCGAAATATCCGCCTCACTCGTCAAAGAACTCCGCGAAAAAACGAACGCGGGAATGATGGATTGCAAGAGGGCCCTGACCGAGGCCAAGGGGGATCTTGCCGCCGCCGAGGATATTCTCCGCAAGAAGGGGATTGCCAGCGCCGGCAGAAAATCCTCCCGTGTCGCCAAGGAAGGAGCCGTTGCCTCCTACATCCACCTGCAGGGCAAGGTGGGGGTGTTGGTGGAGATCAATTGCGAGACCGATTTCGTCGCGAAGAACGACGCGTTTCGCGATTTCGTCAAGGACGTGACCCTGCACATCGCTGCCGCCCACCCGCTCTATGTGAGCCGGGAGCAGGTGCCCGAAAAGCTGATCCTCGCCGAGCGCGAGATCTACGCGGCCCAGGTGATGGGCAAACCCGCGAACATTGTGGACAAGATCGTGGATGGAAAGATCGAAAAGTTCTACAGCACGATCTGTCTTCTGGATCAGCCGTTCATCAAGAATCCCGACCTGACGATCAAGGATCTCCTCAACAGCAAAATCGCCGAGATGGGAGAGAACATGGTCATCCGCCGCTTCACCCGCTACATGGTGGGCGAGGACTTGGGAGAATAGTCGACACGACGCATGGGGATCTTCCTTCATGAATATCCATCCGTCGGGCCTCGCCGTGATGGTGGCCACAAAGCATCAGGAATAGATTCGGGTTTCCCTTGAGGTTGTCATAAATTTCCTGCCCCCGCGGATCGAGCGAGCCGTCCACGCCAATCAGGGCGTGGCTGACAACGACGGCCCGGCGCATGGCATTGGCCTTGAGCGCGTCGTCGGCCCAGGCGTCAATTGGCGCGTAGTCGAGCTTGTCACGGTTGAAATCGACGGAGAGCACGATGGAATCCAGCCCGCTGGCGGTGAATTTGTCGAAATGGCTGGTGTTCTCGGCGCCGTAATGCCCCCCGTGGTAGGAGCGTCCTGAGAAATGATCGACGCCAAAAAACTTGTTGGACTGGCTGGTGCCGCCCTTGTGATCGTGGGTGCCTGGAACGACCCCGTAGGGGGTGCCTTCGGGGAGTCCTGTGGTGGTTGGATTCTCCAGCCGTGGGCGGCACTGATGGAGGATTCCCCGAGTCTCGCGGCGGTGATCCAGGCGGCCTGGGCCAGGAGGTTGAGGGTTCGCGGGTTGCCTTCGCTGGCTTCGGCGAGGAGATCGACGGCGGCGGGCGCGAAGATCTCGCGGTCGAGTCCGGCGCGGCTGATGTGCCAGTTGATGTAGGGGGCGATCTCCTCGCGGGGCAACGGCTGGAGCATCGCACGCGCTTCCAGTTCCTTGAGAACCACGGCTCCAGGGTCCTGGCTGAGCCTTTTCTCCCGATTGCCAACTTTACTTTTTTTGTTCATCCCACCACGACGCTATCGCCGCAGCGCGTTTTGTCTAGCCTTTTTTACTTCTGCCACGCTCAGTCCTGCCCGAGTCAGGTAAATGGAAATGCCTTGGGGTGTAAACCCCATGCCGTTCACATTTTGAGGCGTTTTTTTGGTATTGCGGTTGGAGGGGGAACGGAAAAAACTGCCCGTTCATGAGCGAGCCACTTTTTTTCGAGCCAATTCCGATGGAACGCGTGTGGGGAGGCCGACGGTTCGAGTCGCTTCTGGGCAAGGCCATCCCGAACGGGTTGCTCATCGGGGAACTTTGGGAGGTCGTGGACCGGGACGACGCGCAGAGCATCGTGCATTCCGGCCCGTTCCGGGGGAAGACCCTCCATGAGCTTTGGAGCCGCCACCGGGCGGAATTGTTCGGCGAAGCGTATGCCTCGCATCCTTCCGCGCGGTTTCCTTTGTTGATCAAGCTTCTGGATGCGCGGGAAAGACTCTCCGTGCAGGTTCATCCCCCGCTGCGCCTGGCGGAGGCGCTTGGCGGGGAACCCAAGACAGAGGTCTGGTATTTTCTGGATGCCCTCCCCGGAGCCCGGATCTACGCGGGCTTGAAAAAAGGCGTGACGCGCGAGGAGTTCGAGAGCGTTCTCCGCACAGGGGAGGTCGAACGCACATTGCACGAAATTCCGGTCGCCACCGGAGAGAGCATTTTTATTCCCAGCGGTCGCCTGCATGCGATCGGCGAGGGAAACGTCATCGTCGAAGTCCAGCAGAACAGTGACACGACTTACCGCGTCTTCGACTGGAACCGGATGGGGCTCGACGGCGCCCCCCGCGCCCTCCACATCGAGGAATCCCTTGCCTCGATTGACTTCGACGATTTCGAGCCGACGGTCTGCGGGATCCGGGAAACCGCCGTTGCCAGGTGTCCCTTCTTCGAAGTGGAGAAGATTCCTCTCGATTCTCCTAGGGATGTCAGGCCATCCGGGCGCTTCGCGCTGATCGCTGTTACGGAAGGAACCGTTTCGTGCAGGGGAACATCGTTCGGGAAAGGCCAGTTCCTGATCGCGCCGGCAGCCGGAACCGGCCTGGAATTGGCGCCGGTCGGCGGAGCGGCGGAGGTCCTGCTGACAACGCTGCCGGTCTGACCCGCCCAAGGATTTATTGGCATCCGAACGGCAACAGTTGTAAAAGGAAACGATGCGGCGTTTCCTTGTGGCAATGGCGGTGGCCTTGGCTGTCCCGGGTTCCCCTGCCCAGACAAATACCAATGTTGTCCAACCCGGACCCGATGGCCTGATCCGCCTCGAGGCCAGGCCGGAGTTGGTGGATTTGATCCCGACGCTGTCGGTCGCCAGCCTGAAACAAGCCGTCGAATTCTACGCCAGCAAACTCGGCTTCGAGTTGATCCTGCAAAGCGGAAATTACGTGGTTGTCGGACGGGACAACGTGCAGCTCGGATTTGTCGCCGACAAGAACGCGATCAAGGGATACAAACCCTCGTTCTATATCCGGATGGCCCGCATCGACGGTTATTACAAACAGGTCAAAGCCACAGGCGTGAAGCTCGCTTCCGAACTCAAGACCTCCTCCTCCCACATGAAGGAATTCGCCCTGGCGGACCCCGACGGATACACGCTGATCTTCGGGGAGTATGTCGGGCCGGAGTAGAAGCTCTACCCGCGCTTGCGGCGGGAAGGTTTGGGGTAGGAGCCCCTGCCGCGCGGTTCGATCCTGGTTCCGGTCCCGCTCTTCAGCTCGGTGATTTGATCCCGGAGAAGCGCGGCGCGTTCGTATTCGAGATTTGCGGCGGCGGCGGCCATGTCGCGTTCGAGTTCGCGAACCAGTTCGTGCAGATCGAAACTGGCCGCGTCTTCCTTGACGATGCCTTGTTCGACCTCCCGGCCTTTGATGATCACATGGAGGCTTTCCTGGACCGCCCGCTGGACGCTCTTCGGCGTGATGTGGTGCTTTTTGTTGTAAGCCTCCTGGCGGCCGCGCCGGTAATCGCTCACATCCAGCAGCGCCTGCATGCTTCCGGTCACGGTGTCCGCGAAGAGAACGACCTCGCCGTTGATATGCCGCGCGGCGCGCCCGGCCGTCTGGATGAGGCTCGTCTGGCTGCGGAGGTAGCCTTCCTTGTCGGCGTCCAGGATGCACACCAGTGAAACCTCGGGAAGATCGAGCCCTTCGCGCAGAAGGTTGATCCCCACAAGCACATCGCACTCGCCGGCCCGGAGGCCGCGCAAAATCTCCACCCGCTCGATCGTGTCGATGTCGCTGTGCAGGTAGCGGACCTTGAGCCCGATTTCCCGGAGATAATCCGCGAGGTCTTCCGCCGTGCGCTTGGTCAGTGTCGTCACGAGCACCCGCTCGCCATTCTCGATGCGGGCGCGGCAAAGTTCGATCGTGGCATCGATCTGCCCCTGCAGGGGGCGGACGGTGATCTTCGGGTCCAGGAGCCCGGTGGGACGGATGATTTGCTCGGCCACCAGCGGGGATCCGGGTGTGTGGACATCCAGCGGCGGCTCCGGATCGTCTCCGGTCCCGGGCCGTTTTCCTTGGAATGGAGGGATCCTCGGCGCGCCGAGAATCTTGTCCGGATTGGCGATCCAGGAGGAATTTCCCGCGACGCTGTTGCGGATCTCGAACGGTCCCGGGGTCGCGCTCACGTAGATGATCTGATTCGTCACCTCCATGAATTCCTCGAAATTGAGCGGGCGGTTGTCGAGGGCGCTGGGAAGCCGGAACCCGTAATTTACCAGGACCGACTTGCGCGAGCGGTCGCCGGCGAACATCCCGCCGATCTGCGGAACCGTGGCATGCGACTCGTCGATCACCAGCAGGGTGTCCTCCGGCAGGAAGTCCATGAGGGTGTATGGCCTCGATCCCGGCGGGCGGCCGGTGAGGTGGCGGGAATAGTTCTCGATGCCGCTGCAATATCCCATTTCCTGCATCATCTCGAGGTCGAACTCTGTGCGCATCTTGATCCGCTGGGCCTCGATGTATTTGCCGTCGCGCTCGAACTCGATCACCCGCGCCTCCATTTCCCTGCGGATGTCCCCCATCGCGCGGTTGAGCTTGTCGTGCGGCGTCACAAACTGCTTCGCGGGAAAAAGCGTGAACGTCGTGAGCGTGGCGGAGACGTGCCCGGTGAGGGGGTCGAACTGGCTGATCCTTTCGATCTCGTCGCCGAAGAACTCGACGCGCACCGCCTCGTCCTCGCTCTGCGCGGGATGAACCTCGACCACGTCGCCCCGCACGCGGAACTTTCCGCGGGTGAAGGCGGTGTCGTTCCGCTCGTAGAGCATGTCCACCAGCTTCGAAAGCAACGCCTCCCGCGTCATCATCTGCCCGGGCCGGAGGGTGGCGAGCATCTGCAAAAAATCCTCCGGCGAGGCGAGGCCGTAGATGCAGGAGACGCTGGCCACGACGATCGTGTCGCGGCGGGTGAGGAGCGAGCTCACCGCAGAAAGGCGGAGGCGCTCGATCTCCTCGTTGATCGAGGAGTCTTTTTCGATGAACGTGTCCGTGCGCGGAAGATAGGCCTCCGGCTGGTAGTAGTCGAAGTAGCTGACAAAATATTCCACGGCATTGCGGGGGAAAAACTGCTTGAACTCGCTGTACAGCTGCGCCGCGAGGGTTTTGTTGTGCGACATGATCAATGTCGGACGGTTCACATCGCGGATCACATTGGCCACGGTGAATGTCTTTCCCGATCCGGTGACGCCCAGCAGCGTCTGGTGGCGGTTCCCCGCGAAGAGGGATCGGGTCAGAGCCCCGATCGCGCGGCCCTGGTCCCCCTCCGGCTTGTAGAGAGCCGCCAGCTCGAAACCCGGGCCTTCGCTCATGCGACGCGGTGCCGGATCTGGGCGCGCAAGATCAGATAGAGCACAAAGAAGAGCCCGAGCGTCGAGCCAACGAGCACGATGGAGTTGAACACGAGAAGTCCGGACCGGATGCCAAGGTATTCCTTGACCGGGCCAAAAAAGACATTCAAATGACGGTTTTCCCGGTAGTCGCTCTGTTCCATCTCGGCTTTGGAAATGAGATCCGTGACCTTCAGGTTCACATAGAGCTGCTCGGCCGTGACGCCGCTCCCCGCCCCCTTGAAGGCCGAACGGTCGAATGGCGCCCCGCCGAGGATCGCATCGATGTGCCGGAACTGCGCATCCAACGTGTTCGCATCGGAGGCTTCGAGCCCCGAGAGCACGGCCAGCGTGTCCTTGAGGTCCTCCAGCCGGTCGTCCTGGGTGGGAGTGGGGTGCTTTTCCGCAACGAGGCGGTTGATTTGGTTCTGGATGGCCTCCTGCCGGCGGGTGAGAGGATTCAGTTTCGCTTGCGCAAAGACGAGCAATTCATAAGACCAGCGGGTCGGCATGAACTCGCAGATCAGCGGAACCTGCAGGTCGCTTCTGGTCGGCATGGCGCTGTCCGGGTGCCTGTTGACCCATTGCTGGACGGTGTGGACAAGGTCGAGGTTTCGGTTCATCTCATCGTATTTGATCAGGGCGCCGCCCAAGATAATCTGCGGGATCAGGACGACCGGGATGATCAGGATGCCGGTCTTGCTCTCGGCCACCAGTGAGGAAACGACCAGCCCGATCGCCACGCCGCTTCCGGTGGTCAGGAACATTGCGATAAAGACAATCCAGAAGCCGCCACGGACTGCCAGAAGCCAGTTGCCGATCCATGCGAAAAGCGCGCACTGGATGACGGCGAATACCGCAAGAGTGAGCGCCTTCGCAAGCACGTAGTAGATCAGGCGCACATCGAGGTTTCTCTCCCGCATCAAGACCGGGCGGTCCCGGATGATGTCATCCACGCTGTTGGTGAGGCCGAGGAACATCGCCACCACCAACGCGAGGAAAAGATAGGTCGGAATGTGGAACGCCGACGCAAAATCGTAAACCTCCTTGGGGGAGTAGCGGAGGACCATGCCGGTCAGCAGGGCAAGCAGCGGAGCCTCGAGGATCGTCGTCAGCAGGTTCGCGGGATTCCGGAGCTTGCTGATAAAAGCCCGCTTGAGAAGAACGACGAACTGGTGCCATTCCTCCCGCGGGCGGATGGGCTCGCGGCGTCGCGTGGGAGGCTGCGGGGGCGGGGCGGCCTCGCGGGGCGTGGACGGCTGCTGCACGTCTTTCATCAGCCGGTAGGCCTCGTATTTGTCGCGCCAGTAGTCCGGCGAAAACCTCCGCGCGGGAACAAGCTGCCCGCGGTTGTTTTCCTCGAAGATGATGTCGCCGCCGAGATCCCGGAGCGGGGTTTCCAGCACGTCGAAAATGAATTCCGGGCGCGTCGTCCCGCAGGCCTCGCAGCCGCCCAGCGCGGTCCCGAAATGCTGCTGGTGCTCGGCCTCCGCGAAATATTTGAGCATTTCCTGCGGCGTGCCGAAGAACACCAGCTTCCCGCCGCGGTCCAGCAGGACGGCCTTGTGGAACATCTGGAAAATTTTCGAGGTCGGCTGGTGGATCGTCACCAGCACGATTTTGTTGTGCGACATCCCGCGGATGATCTCGATGACATGCTCGGAATCCTTCGAGGAAAGCCCGCTCGTCGGCTCGTCGAAGAGAAAGACATCCGCCGAGCTGACCATGTCGAGGCCGATGTTCAGGCGCTTGCGCTCGCCGCCGCTCAGGGTCTTTTTGTGGGTGCTCCCGACCACGAAATTCCTGCGTTCGTTGAGCCCGAGTTCGGCGAGCTTGCCGTCGATCCGGCGGAGGCGTTCCCGCCGGGAGAGGTGGGGCGACCGGATCGCCGCCGCGAAGTTCAGGTTTTCCTCGATGGTGAGGTGCTCGTCGAACGCGTCGTATTGGGGGACATAGGTGACATATTTCCGCAGCGCATCGTAGTTGGTGTAGAGGGAGCGGTTGTTGAAGAGGACGTCGCCCTGGTGCGGGGGAAACTGCCCGGAGAGCGCCCGCAGGAGCGTGCTTTTCCCGCACCCGCTCGCCCCCATCACGCAGACCATCTCGCCGCGCTGGACGGAAAAGGCGATCCCGTCGATGGCGACGGTCCCGTTCGGAAACCGGCAGACGAGATCGCGCACTTCGAGCGAGCGGATGACATTGCGTTCCTCCTCGATGAGTCGCTCGGTGAAATTGCACCGCAGGATCTGCCCGATATCCACGCGGATCGTGTCCCCGTCGGCCAGCGGCGCGGAATTCCTCACCGGGACCCCGCGCACGAGAATCGGACGGTCGGATTGCAGCACCTCCAGGCGGCCTTCCCGCCGGTCGTAGTCGCAGGAGATTTTCAGGAGCACATCCCCCCCGGCGCCGGGGGCGAGGAGAATGTCGTCCTCCTGAAGAAGGCCCGGATTGTTGGAGACCAGGTATTCGTTTTTTGACGTCTTGAGCTGGAAACGTCCGCCATAGGATCTCGCCCGCTTTCTCAAATCCCCGAGATCGAGCTCGCTGTCGTCATGGAAAATAATCTTGTCCTCGAGCGTGGCCGACACCTCGACCCCTTGGTTGAGCCGGGTTCCCCGGAGCACGGCATCGACATTTTTCAAGGCCTTCACCCTGACCCGCAACCCGAATGTCACCTGGAGGCAGGAATCGCGGGAGCGGTTCTTCTCCAGCCGCACCTCGTCGGATCCGCTGACCGCCACGAAGAGTTCCGGGAGGGTGACATTCTTCTTCGCGTTGAAATAAAAGAAGATGTCCGAGTAGGCGAGGACCTGGTCGTCGATGAGAACGCGCTGGCCGTTGTAGAGGCGGGCGAAGTCGCCGGGTTTGAGCGCCCGTCCCTGCACCACGAGATTCCTCCCGCTGAGATTTTTCAAGATCACCAGATCCCCGTAGCGATACGCGTTGAGCTTTTCCTCGGGCGCGAAATCCACCAGGGCCACATCGGCATGGTCGGGATGCCCGAAGCTCACCATCTCGAGCGGCGAGGCGCCCGCCTGGTAGATCGCCACATCGGACTGGTCGTCCGAATTGAGCTGGTAAACGATGTCGATCGCCTGGGCCGCCATCCCGAGCTGCGACATGAACGAATAGTAGGCGATCACCTGGTCCTGCTTGAGGCCGGCTTTCGCGATCAGATCGTAAAGCTGGACGCCGAGAAGGATTTTCCGCTCGGCGCTGAGCCGGCCGGCGAGTTTCTGCGCCATTTCATTGAGGTCCTGTTTCTCATGCAGAGCGTCGCGGAAGAGCTTGCGCAACTCGGAATAGACGGCATCCGGATAATCGTAGCGCAGGAATCCGAGCCCGGAATCGATTTCCTCCTCGAGCAGCTCGCCGTCGGCCTTGGCAAAAGTCGCCAGGACCTTGATCAGGGTGGGAAGCAGGTTCGGCCCCTCGGTGACGGTGCGGGGTTTCCTCTGCAGCCTCCGGAAAAAATGCCGCGTGGCCGAACGGGCAAACGAAACCGTGCGCAAAACGCCTTCGATGCGGCGCTGCACACGTCCCGGCCCCACGGATGTCGGCGAGGTTTCCACTGGCTGTCCACTTTATCTCTCCCTGCCTGCCAATGCAATGCCGTGTGCGGAGAAGCGGAAGGGGGATCAGGCGTTCCGCCGCACGAGGGGAAACATCCGATCCGGCATGTCGGGAAAACGGAGGGAACTTTCAAAGAAAGCCAAGGCAGAGCAGGAAGACCGGGCTGAAGTCCTGCGGAGAACCCGCTGTCCAGGCCAGCACATCCTCTTTGCGGAAAAACGCGACGGTTTCGACCTCCAGCGGCGCGGGCAGGAACGGGCCGTCGTGAACGCCCCGGAAAACCTCGATGAACTCCCAGCCGGTTTGCCCGCACGGCGTCAGTTTTCCGATCGCTTCCAGGCGGGGCGCCTCGATGCCGAGTTCCTCGTGAAGTTCCCGTCGCGCGGCTTCCAGATAATTTTCCCCGCTGTCCACATGACCTGCCGCGGACGAGTCCCAGCATCCGGGATTCCGGTCTTTCCAAATCGAGCGTTTCTGGAGGAGGAGATCGCCCTGGCTGTTGAAAATCAACACGTGGACCGCCCGGTGCGGCAAGTTATTCACATGCACCACTTCCCGTGGTTCCGGCCTCAGCACGCGATCGTTTTCATCCACGACGTCGAAGATTTCGCTCCCGCTCTGGGCTGCCGAAGGCCGGGCGAAGTCAGCCAGGGTTTCCCACTGGGCCAGCGACAATTCCTCGGCCCGGACGGTTTCGGGAACCTGCAACACGGCGACCGCGTCGGCCCATCGGGATTTGAGTTCGGGCACGAGATTGCGAAGTTGTTTTCTCCTCTCCGAAAATCCCCGTCGCACGAGCGAGTCGAAGAGCGGTTCATCCAGCGGACGCACCTCGTCCGCGGGCCGCCGGTCGAGAGCGATGACCGCCGAGTCCACTTTCGGCGCGGGAAAAAAAACCGAGGCGGGAAGCTTGCGGAGACAGGAGGCTTTCCATCGCCGGTTCACACAGACCGTCATGGCCCCGTAATCCTTCGTCCGCGGAGCCGCATTCAAGCGCCGCGCCAGCTCGAGCTGCAGCGTCAGAACAAGGCGGGATGCGGGTGAGAGGGCGGATGTGAATTTTGCGATCAGCGGGGTCGAGACATAATACGGCAGGTTGCCGATGATTTTTACCGGCCCCTTTCCCCAGGTTTGCCGCAGGTCGTAATCCAGCGCATCGAGATGGGCCACCTCCGTCGTTGCGTCGCGGAACTTCTCCCCGAGGTGGCGCGCGAGCCTTCCGTCTTTTTCTATCAGCGTGAGCCGGATGTCGTGAGCGGCGAGAAATTCCGTCAGCGCTCCCAGGCCCGGCCCGATCTCGATAACGTGATCACCCGGCTGGATTTGCAGGCACCCGACCATCCAGCGGGCGAGGTTCTGGTCGTGCAAAAAATTCTGGCCGAGGCTGCGGGTCGGGACCGTTTCCCATTTCTCGAGGGCGCGCTGGATTTCGCTCAATGTCATTTCGTTCCGCTATGGTATTCGTGGGCCATTCACAATGCCTGTGTGAATAATCCCAAGAGGAAACGCGATCTTCTTCGCAAGTTATTCACAGGGGTTTTTCGCCGATCGATTCCCGGTAGAATCCTTCCAGCGAGCGGATCGCGGCCGACTGTTCATATTTCTCGCGAACGGAGCGGGCGGCGTTTGAGCCGAACCGGCGGAAAAGATCCGGATTGCCGGCCATCCTTCCGAGAGAAGCCGCGAGTGCGGCGGAATCGTTCTCAGGAGTCAACAATCCATCCTGTCCGTCCTTCACCGCCTCGGGGATCCCGCCATGAAGGGTGGCGACAACCGGGAGGCCGGTGGCCATCGCTTCCAACATCGAGTTCGGCACCCCCTCCTGGTCTTGTTTCGAAGTCAGCCGGCTGGGGTGCATGAAGATGTGCGCGGAGGCATAGAGGGCGGCCAGCTCATCCTGGGATTGGAAACCCGCGAATCGGACCGCCTGCCCGATTCCCAGCCCGGCGGCCAGGCGCCGGAGTTCGTCCAGAAGCGGGCCGTCTCCCGCGATGGTCAGCCGCGAACGGGGGTGATTTTTTTGGAACAAGGCGAAGGCTTCCAGCGTGTCGTCCAGGCCCTTTTTCTCGATCAGCCGTGAAGCCTGCACGATGTGCCAGGCCCCGTCGGGAGGAACGGTCCTTTCCAAAAACGGATAGCTTTCCAGCGGGATGCCCGTGCGGTTGATGCGGATTTTTTCCGGGGCGCATCCGAGATCGACCAGCCTCGCCGCAAGCGACTCGCTTCTCGCCAGCACCATCGGCAAAACCTGGAGCAGCTCCCGGAGGCGGCCGGAGTACCCGGGTTCTTCTTCGCGGGGCATGATGTCCATCCCGTGAAAAGAAACGACCACGCGGCCTTTCCATGCGCGGATGAACGGGAGCAGGTGGACGCCTGTGTGCCCGAAGTAAACGTGAACCAGGTCGGGCTTCCGGCGTTCCAAGAGCGCGGTGAGCTGCTTGTATTCCCCGCGGTAAAACAGGGCCTCTTCACCGGCGAGATACTTCTTGTAAAACCGCAGAAGGAAAAAAATCCGCGGGCGGGGAAGGATTTCCACATCCGGGAACGGGTATTCCTCCCGGTTCTCACGAGCCCGGGTGATGACAAATGTCCCGACTTCCCCGAGGCCGTTGACCTGGCGGTAAATGTGGCGCATCTCACGTTTGAGAAACGTGGTGCAATAACTCGCGACGACCGGGCGGCTCATGGGCAGACAAAGAAAACCGATGCCGCCCCTCGCGGCGAGAGGAATTTCGCGAGCCTTTCTTGCGCCGCCGTGGTTTAATCCGGTTTCTTTTCCTCCCAGATGACCGAAAGCGCAAATCCCGGCCATGACGCAGCGGCGGAAGATATCGCCCTCATGCTTGCGGTCAAAACCGGTGACGAGCGGGCCTTCGAGACCCTCATCGGGCGCCATCAATTCCGTGTCGTGGGAACCGTCGCGAAAATGCTGGGCGGAGAAGCCGACGCCGAGGACCTCGCCCAGCAGGTCTTCATCAGGGTCTGGCAAAGCGCGCCGCGCTACAGCCCCTCCGCCAAATTCACCACCTGGCTGCTCACCATCACAAGAAACCTTGTGTTCAACGAAATGCGCCGCCGCCAGCGCGCCCGCCTGGTCCCGCTCGATCCGGGCGACGCCGATCGCGCGCCGGTCGGCCACGCGGATTCCGCCGCGCGCGCCGCGCCGGAAGAGATCGCGGACGCGGAGTTGCAGGAAGCCGTCACCCGCGCCATCGCTTCCCTGCCGGAAGCCCAGCGCATGGCCGTTGTGCTGCGGCGGTTTGAAAGCATGCCCTACGAGGAAATCGCCAAGGTCCTCGGCACCACGGTTCCCTCGGTCAAAAGCCTGCTCTTCCGCGCAAGAAGCGACCTGCGGGAACGCCTCAAAGCCCACCTCGTCCGGTGACCCGTCACGCGGATAAT
>JBAYWC010000013.1:0-38131 GCA_041674265.1 Terrimicrobiaceae bacterium | reverse complement strand
GGCACCGAAACCGACTTTTGTCTTTCCCCATGCTTGTTATTTCATGGCAGGGCAAAGAATTTGTCCGGTATTTTCGCGTTACTCCCTCATTCTACGCCCGCTGCGAGGAATTGTAATTCTGCCCTACCGGTGAAGCCATGTTCCGCGGATATGTTTCGCGCGGGGCATGTGGCGGAGATACCGCCCAAGGCGCGTCCTTCGCCAGTGCGCTGGCTTCGTGTTTATCATAGCGATCTTCGATATTCCAAAATCGCGGAGGCGATTTGAAACGCCAGCTTTTCCCGATAATCTTTCCGGTTGGCTAGGGCGGCATCCTGGGCGTTGGTAAGAAAGCCCCCCTCGATCAAAACGGCTGTGTGCCTGTTCTTTCGTAAAACATAGAAGCTGGCGCGCTTGATTCCCCGATTGTCGCCAGGGGTTGTTCTCATGGCATTGCACTGGATGCGGGAGGCAAGCTTCGCCCCGGCAGGAGAACAATGGAAGGTCTCGATTCCCCGTGCTCCGACCCGGTATGCGGAGTTGAAATGGATGCTGACAAAGATGGCGTTCGATTGGGAATTGGAAATAGCCACGCGCCGTCCAAGCGTGACGAAAACATCCGAGGAGCGGGTCAGCACGGTGTGGAGCCCTGCTGCCTTCAAATGTTTTTGAAGGCGCAGGGCAACATCAAGGGCGACACCTTTCTCGAGAATGATGTTGGAGCGGATGCCGCCCAAGTCGTGGCCGCCGTGCCCGGCATCGATGACGACTGTTGAAAATCCCCTCTGTTTCGCCGCCCAAGAGTTTTCACTGGCGGTTCCAAGCGCAAAAAACGCGGCCAACCAGACCCAAGGCCACCGCATGGCCCCGATTCGCTTCTCACTCGACATACCGTTCCAGAACCTTGAGCAATTCCCGCAGTTTTCGCCGGGCATCGCTTGTTTGTTGTGCGCCTTCAATGCAGTGATGGAGGTGGGAATGGATCAGTTTTTCAGAAAGGGATTTCAGGGCTTTTCTCGCGGAGACGAGCTGCATCAAAATATCCGCGCAGTCCTGGTCGTCCCGGATCATGGTGTCGATGGCGTTCAACTGCCCCGTGATGCGGTGAACCCGATTGCAGAGCGCCTGGCGCTCTTCTTCGGGATGCGTGCGGTGGTGGTTCATGGTCAAATTAAAAGGAAGAGGGATACATACTGAATAAAGTTGAATTGTCAACAAGTGGGGGGTAGGGGTATTGCCTAATGCCTACCATCAACGAACTGCTGGGCCAGGGCGCGGCACATGCCTGGCTTTACATCCCCATCGCCATCCTTCTTGGGGCCTTGCACGGACTCGAACCGGGCCACTCCAAGACGATGATGGCCGCGTTCATTGTAGCCGTCCGGGGAACGGTGCCCCAGGCGGCTCTTCTCGGCGTCTCGGCCGCATTTTCCCATTCGCTCATCATCTGGCTGCTGGCAGCGGTTGCGCTTCGTTTTGGTTCCCAGTGGAATGCGGAAACAACGGAGCCGTATTTTCAACTTGCCTCGGGGGTAATCATTGTCGGGTTGGCGGCTTGGATGTTTTTCCGGACCCGTCGCGAAGATCGCGCGTCAGCAGAACACGCCCGCGGGCATGATCACCATGCCGATGGCCCGCATGGCGGACAGATGCTGGATACCGGGCACGGCTTTGTCGAAATCAGCGTTTTTGAAACAAATGTGCCCCCGCGCTTCCGGCTGTATTTTTTCGATGCCGCAAAGAAGCGGAAAGCTCTTCCAAGAGCTGAGGAAGTATTGTTGAAAACAATGCGATCCGGAGGCGTGGAGGAATCGTTTTCCTTTGCCATACAGGATGGATATTTGGAAGCACGACCCGAACTCCCCGAGCCGCACGAGTTTTCCGGAAGTCTGGAAATCCACCATGGAGACCATGCACGCGAATACTCATTCCAATTCCGCGAACACGAGCATCACCATCATGACGGGCTCGGTCTTTCCGATGGCGCTTACCAGGATGCCCATGAGCGAGCCCACGCAACGGATATTGCGAGGCGTTTTGCAAATCGAAACGTGAGCACCGGCCAGATCGTGGTTTTCGGGCTTACGGGCGGGCTGCTCCCATGCCCGGCAGCCCTGACTGTTCTGCTGGTCTGCCTGCAATTAAAGCAATTCACGCTGGGGTTCGCCCTTGTGCTCTCTTTCAGCTTTGGTCTGGCCCTCACCATGGTTGCCGTTGGCGCAATCGCCGCGTGGAGTGTTCAGCATGCTTCCAAACGGATCAGGGGATTTGACGGGTTCGCAAGAAAAGCACCGTACTTTTCAAGTGCCCTGCTCACGTGTCTGGGACTCTATATTGGCATCCAAGGCTGGCTGCACCTTCCCTGATCTTTTCCCGATATTTCCTGCATGGATTTAGGCGGCGTTGGGCGTTGGCTCGGCGATGGCTTTGGCGAGAGACGTCGAGCGAGCCTGGCGGTTGCTCAAGAGCCGCACTCTGCGCAACAAATGCTCCCCGGATTTCGCAACCTTCAGAGGCGGGATCGATTCGTTCCTGGATTCTTTGAGTGGCGCCAACCGGCATTTACTCAAATCTCTGCTCACTGAGAACTTTCAGGCATTCGAAATCCCGGATTTATGATGCCGGGGAGTATAGCAATACGTGCAATCGAGATTGCAGATCGGCCCGATGGGCTTGGCCATCACGTGAAAGCCGTCAGCAATCGAAGCGGGACGAGGAAAAGTTGATGTGTTCATTAAGCGCTCAGAATGCCTCTCGTGCGAGGATACCGCACCAACCTACACTCACTCCAGCGGGAAAGCCGGAGTGACAGCGTGGGCGCGCGCGGTCATGTTTCACTTTTGGGATTTCCCTGGCTGGGTCCGGCGCTGTAGGATCCCGTTTCCCTTTTATGAGCACCTATTCCTCCGCCACTGAACTCTACGCGCAATCCGGTGTTGACACCGAAGCCGCGCTTGCGCGTCTTGACAATATTCCCATCTCCTTGCATTGCTGGCAAGGCGATGACGTCGGGGGGTTTGAGAAAGAAGGCAGCGAGCTCAGCGGCGGGGGCATCCAGGCCACGGGAAATTATCCGGGCAAAGCGCGCACATCGGCCGAACTCCGTGCCGATCTGGATAAAGCGCTCTCGCTGATTCCCGGAAGCCACCGCCTGAACCTTCACGCCTGCTACGCGGATCTCGGAGGGAAAAAACTCGACCGAAACACCTACACGGCAGCCCACTTCCAGAGTTGGATCGACTGGTGCAAAGAGCGGAAGCTGGGCATGGATTTCAACCCGAGCTACTTTTCCCATCCGCTCGCCGACGACGGAAACACACTGAGCAACAAGGATGAAGGGATTCGCAAATTCTGGATCGAACACGGCATCGCCTGCCGTGAAATCGCGGCGGAGGCCGGACGCCAGATCGGTTCGCCGGTCATCACGAATTTTTGGATTCCGGATGGGTCGAAGGACCTTCCGGTGGATCGAAAAGGCCCGCGGCAGCGCCTGGAGCAGTCGCTCGATACCATCTTTTCCAACAGCCTCGATCCGGCTCTCACCCGCGATGCCGTGGAATGCAAATTGTTCGGAATCGGTTCGGAATCCTACGTCGTCGGCTCGCACGAATTCTATCTGGGCTACGCGGTGACCCGGCAGAAGCTGTTGTGCCTCGACGCCGGGCATTTTCACCCCACGGAAAGCCTTGCGGACAAGATTTCGTCCGTTCTCCAATTTGTGCCGGAGATCCTTCTGCACGTGAGCCGCGGCGTTCGGTGGGACAGCGACCATGTCGTCCTGCTGGACGATCCGACGCGGGCCATCGCCGAGGAAATTGTCCGCGGCGGATTCATCGACCGGACCCACTTCGGCCTCGATTACTTTGACGCGAGCATCAACCGGGTCGCCGCGTGGGTGATCGGAACCCGCAACGCGCTCAAGGCTCTCCTGCTGGCCCTGTTGGAGCCGACCGACAAACTTCGCTCACTGGAGGATGCGGGAGATTTCACTTCGCGGCTCGCCCTGCTGGAAGAACTCAAAACCCTGCCTCTCGGCGCCGTGTGGGACGAGTATTGCCGCAGACAAAATGTTCCCGTGGGCGCCGCGTGGCTCGCCGATGTGAAATCCTACGAAAAAAACGTCCTGTCCCGGCGGGCATAGAGCCTTCTCCAAAACAAATTCCGGAATGAGAGGGGAGAGCCCCGCCTCAGACGGGTTCACTTGACGGAACAGACGCGACGAGGGAACGAACGGAACCGTCCGCGAATTTTGTCACCAGCGGGTCGCCCTCCGAGAGTGACGCCGCGCTGCGGATCAGCTTTCCATCGGCTCCGAGCGTCAGGGTATAGCCGCGCGCCAGCGCGGCCGGGGGACTGAGTGCGCCCAGGACCGCGGCATCTTTTTCGAGCCGGGAGCGAAGGCGTTGCAGCCCCTCATCGCAGAACATCTCCATCATGGTCCGGGAATTCGCAAGGTGGCGCAGCGCCTCGGAAATCCGTTTTTCCGGGCTGCGGGAACCGAGAACACCGGCGGCACGCTCGAGAATCAGCCGCCGCGCATGGACCCAACCCGTGCCTCCCCTCTCCAGATCTTCCGAGAGACGGTCCAGGTTTTGCTGGCTTTCGCGGAGGGACCGCGCGGGTTCGGAGAACAAAGCCGTGCGGCGGATGCTCTCGATGTGGTGCCGGACCGTCTCCACCCTCGTTCCGATGGACCGGCGCAATCTCGAGGAAACCTGTGCGAGATGCCCCAGCAGTTCGGCGGTGTCCGCCGAGAGAATTTCCGCCGCGGCGCTGGGTGTCGGGGCGCGGACATCGGCGGCAAAATCCGAGATGGTGAAATCGATTTCATGGCCGACGGCGCTGACCACCGGAACCGGACTCGCGGCTACCGCGCGGGCGACGGACTCTTCATTGAACTCCCAGAGATCTTCAAGGCTGCCGCCTCCCCGCGTGACGACGATCACATCGAGAGGCTCGATTCCCAACCCGGCGGCATCTCCCAGCTCCCTGATTGCCGCGGCGATTTCCGCGGCCGCGCCTTTGCCCTGGACCCGCACCGGGAAAATCACGACCGCGATCCCCCGCTGGCGACGATCGAGCACGTGGAGGAAATCCCGGATCGCCGCGCCGGTCGGGGACGTCACCACGCCGATCCGCCTTGGAAATTTCGGCAACGGTCGCTTGCGTTCCGCGTCGAAGACCCCCTCCTTCGCAAGCCGCTGCTTGAGTTCCTCAAATTTTGCCTGGAGGGCCCCCACCCCGCGCTCCTGAACCTTCCGAACGATGATCTGATAATTACCACGCGCCTCGTAAACGGTGATTTGCCCGAAGATCTGCACCTGCGCGCCGTCGGAGAATTTGATCCCGCGCAACTGGGCCGCCTGCCCCGCAAAAAGCACGCAGGCCAGTTGGGATGAGGCGTCTTTCAGAGTGAAATAGACATGCCCGGATGCCTGTTTCCTGAAATTCGAAACCTCTCCCTCGACCCAAACCTCCCCCAGGCCTTTTTCCAAAAGCTCCCGAATCCTGCGGGTGAGGGCTCCAACACTCAACACCACCGGCTCCGCTCTCCCCGCCAGGGCCGCAGATTTACGGGGTCCACCTTTCAAATCAAAATCCAACTGCACGCTCAAACAATGCCCGATTCTCCGCAGGATGCCATCCGATTTCCACACCCGCGCACCCACAAATCATTGATGCGATCGCACCAACGATTTGTAATGCGGGTAGAAAATCCTTGCGGGGATGTTCATGCGCGGAAAATCGTGGTGGAGGTCGTGCGGACATTCGAGGAGAGGGCCGCCCGTTTCATTCGGCGCCCGAATCGACTGCGGGGCTCGGTCTCCACACGGGGCAGGCCGCCCGTTTTTCCTCAGGCTTCCAGCGCGGGGCTTCCGGCCACCTTCTCCTTGACCCCGTTGTAAAACATCATCACCGGCGAGCCGCCGAAAGCGATGGCGCTCCATGCGGCATCGTCGATTTCCTCTGCGGTGAAGCCCATTTTTTTCGCTTTCCCAATGTGGGCGATCAGGCAGGGTTCGCACTTCGAGAGCACCGACAACGCGAGGGCGATGGCCTGCTTGGTCGGCGCATCCAGCGCCTGCGGGCTGCTGGCGGCTCTCAGGAAGGCGAAGAATTTGCGCTCCACATCCCCTGTGATCTGGGAATCGCCGCCCGCCGGACCGGGGCCGACGGGCTGATGATCTTCCGCGCAGCAGGCGATTTCGGAGTTTTGTTGGGGTTGGCTCAGTCGATTTTGCGTGGAAGTTTTTTTCGAGGAGGTGCCATTTTTGATCCGGAATTGTTCCCCCGCCCGATCCGGCCACACGTCCAATGACGGCCGCCTCTTTCACCCCGGCCTCATGCAAGCCGGAGAGCAACCCGGCAGCGCTTTCCGCGGGGAGGGAAATCAGAAGCCCTCCTGATGTCTGGGGATCGTGACAAAGTTCCAGCGCCATCGCATCGAGACCTTCTTCGATGTCCAGTCGCGCGGACAACGCCTCGCGATTCCGGTCCGTCGCCCCCGGGGATCACCCCCGCTCTTGCCAAGTCCAACGAGCCGGGCAGCAGCGGAATGTCGTTCCACGCAATCTCCATATCGACGCCACTCGTCCGCGCCATCTCCGCAAGATGTCCCAACAGCCCGAAGCCGGTGACATCCGTGCAGGCATGCGCCCCGTGGCGCTGCATGATTTCGGAAGCCGTGCGGTTCAGTGATGTCATCGAATGGACCGCAGGAGAAAGAACTTCGTCCGGCGCACGTCCGATCTGGGCAGCGAAACAGACCACGACTGTTCCGAGCGGCTTGGTGAGGACCAGGACATCCCCTTCGCGCGCTCCGGCCCGTTTCGTCACGCGTTCCCTGGCGATCAGGCCCGTCACGGCGAAGCCCGCCTTGATTTCGGAATCCTGGATGCTGTGTCCGCCGATGACCGGCACCCCGGCCTCGGCCATTTTTTCCAACCCGCCGCGCAAGATCGCGCTCATCACGTTGTCCGCGAGTTTTCCGCTCGGGAATCCGATGATGGAAAGCGCGGTGAGAGCGGTCCACCGCCCAAGCCGCCAGCACAAAGCTCTTCCCGATCTGGCGCGACCAGTGCAGCACCTGGATCCCGCTCTCCCGATCCTGAAACACCGGACCCTGGTATTCGCGAAACGCGATGATCGACGGCTTTCCGCTTTCCGCTTTCCGATTGACCGTGTCATTTCGGCGTCAAACTCTGAGAGTCTCCCCGGCAAAGCCGGGGGATTTCCTATTGGACTTTAAGAGGCTGGCTGGACTGGCCGTAAAACACAGAGGTCAGCGGCCACGTGGAGGAAAAGAAATGATGGGAATCGTTACGGACGCTTGGTTCTCTCCCGACTGCAAACATTTCAGTAAGGCAAAGTACCGATCGTGCAAGAAAACCTTCGTTTCAGCTCCCTCAAAATCCGAGGGAACCTGCGGAACTCCCTTTGGTTGATTGGACATTTGTTTCCGAACAACAATGGGAAAGCGGTTCCGATCAAATGTTCAAGGAATCGCCGTTTTTTTGAACTGCTTCAACGTAAGTTGCTCAAGAATAGAATAACCCGTCTATTTTTCAGCTATTCCGCCATTTGGACCTCTGTTTATTTCCCCTTGGCAATGCCTTCGGTTCCCTTGATGGCATCGAAAAGCCCCCGCCCGTCAAAATCAATGTCGAGGTCCGCCCTCTCCGCATCCCTGCCGATATCGAGAATGGCCAGGAATTCGCGGCCTCCAAGGCGAAGGCGGTAATAAGTCGGGTTCTGGAGCTTTGGCTCAGTCTTGATCTGATCGGCCGGTTTTTCCGGAAGGGCCTGGGTCCCGCACGACGCGCCATACATCAAATTTCCGTTTGGGGAATGCTCTTCAAAACGTATTGACAGTCAGCGGCACGCTGATCGGTTCCCCCAGCAAGGGATCCGTTTGCGCCCGCAGGGTGACATTTGCCAATCCTCCCAGCAACAGGGCCGCACAAGCAGGAACAACGAGCATCTGTCTTGCAAAGCCCAAAAGCGAACAGGCCGGGGAGTCCATACGATTCCTGAAGGACACCTGATTTTGCCTGCGCAGTCAATGGGATTCAGGGCGTTACCGCGCCGGCAATGCGAAGGTCAGCCCCGGTTGATAATGAGGCTGCGGGGCTCGGTCATTTCTTCCATCGCGTAGCGGACGCCTTCGCGGCCGAAGCCGCTTTCCTTGACGCCGCCATAGGGCATGTTCTCGACGCGGAATGTGGGAACCTGGCCGATCAGGACGCCGCCGACTTCGAGTTCCTCGAAGGCAAGCAGGGCCTTGCGAATGTCGCCGGTAAAGACCCCGGCCTGGAGCCCGAAGGCGGAGTCGTTGACCATCGCGAGGGCGTCCGGAAACGAGTCGTGGCTTTGCAGGACGGCGAGAGGGGCGAACGCTTCCTCGCAAAGCACGGAACAGTTCGCGGGAACATTTTCCAGCAGGACGGGGCCGAGCAGGGAACGGCCTTCGACGCGCAGGGGCGTGAGCAGACGGGCCCCCTGGTTTTCCGCCTCTTTGATCCAGCCGAGGATTTTCTTGCGTTCCTCGGCATTGATCATCGGTCCGACAACGGTCGATTTGTCCGAGGGATCGCCTGCGGGGATTTTTTCGGCAATGTATGCGAGGAGCACCTCGCGGAACGGGGCGTGGATGTCCTTGTGGACGAGGATTCGCTGGACGCTGATGCACGACTGCCCGGCGTAGCCGTAGGATGCGGAGGCGATCTTGGGAATCGCGGCCCGCCAGTCGCAGTCCGGCTCGACGACGACCGCGGCATTGCCGCCAAGCTCGAGGGCGACTTTTTTCTTTGCGGCCTGCGATTTCATCCGCCACCCGACCCGCGCGCTGCCGGTGAAGCTGACCATCCTGATCCGGGGGTCTTCGAGAAGCGGGGGGATGCGCTCGTGATGGAAGGGAACGACATTGATCTGGCCGGGCGGAACGAGGGCGGCATCGAGCACCTCCGCGAGCAGGAGGCTCGAGAGCGGGGTTTTCAACGCGGGCTTGAGGATCATGGTGTTGCCCGTGGCGAGGCAGGGGGCGACTTTGTGGGTGACGAGGTTGAGCGGGAAATTGAACGGCGTGATGCCGAGGATCACGCCCACCGGAAAGCGCCTGACGATCCCGAAGTGCCCGGCCCCCGGCGGGCTGGCATCCACCGCGATCCCGTGGCCTTCGTCGGAAAGCGCGAGCGCCGCGGCAAAGCGGAAGGTCAGGCGCGCGCGTTCGGTTTCAGCCTCGGCAAATGTGACCGGTTTCCCGGCCTCGGCGACAATGGTCGAAACAAATTCCGCCCGGCGTTCCTCGATGAGTTCCGCGATATCTTCCAGGATGACGGCCCGCGCATTGGCGGTCATTTTCCGCGTGACCTGGAAGGCCGCGTGGGCGGAGGCGACGGCCTCCTCCACCTGCGCGTCATCCGCCACGCAGACTTCCGCCAGGCGGGCGCCATTCCAGGGATCGGTCACGGCATGGCTGCGCCCGGAAGCCATGTGGCGGCCATTGATGTAAAGGGGTTTCGGTGTCATGGCGTGGTCTCCGCCATCAGATTCTTTCAACTTCGCGCTTTTCGACAAAAATCGGAAGCCCCTCGCGGGTGAAGTGGTCCATGAGTTCCTCCGGATCGAGGGCTTCCGGCATCATCACTCCGCGCTCGGGAATTTTGCCGGTGACCAGGAGCTTGGCCGTGAGGGCCGGGGGAATGCCGGTTTGCACCAGCGTGAGCGAGTAGCCGTATTTCTCGTAGGTGTCGCGGTGGCTGTCCATCGAGTAAACGAAATACTCGACACGCCGGCGGTCCTTCGTGCCCCGCACCTCGGTGCCCACGCACGAGTAGCCGTCCACCGTCGCGCCAAGCTGGGCGGGCTTCGGAAGATGAGCGCTCGCCACGCGCACCGGGGAGACCTCGACGCCGTCCACCAGAACTTTTTTCCAGGTGTCGAGATTGAGAAGCTGGAGCGACTTCGAAATGTTCACGACTTTGTCCGGGACGCTATACTTGAAGACCGAATACCTGACCCCCTTCTCCACGAACGGCGGATAAATTCCAAGGCTGACCCCCTCTTCGTGGGCGACAGCATAGGTTTTCTGGAGGCCGATCGGATCGGGAAACCGGACCCATTCGACCTCGGTCTCGAGCGGCTTCCCGCTGATGACCCGGCCGTCCTTCACATAATAAGGGGCCGCTCCGAGTTCCTCGAAAAAGGTCTCGGGTGAAAAAAGGACGGCGAACCGGTATCCCTTGACCTCGGCATTGTCGGCGTCGAGCACCCGGATGCTGGACGCGGTATCGAGGCGGTCGATGGCCCAGCGGGCGAAGACGTTCACCGCGCCCGGGTCCATTCCCATGCACAGGATTCCCGCGAGATTCCGGTCGAGGAAGGGCTGGTGGAATTTCTCGATCTCCGCCTCGAAAGAATTTTTCCCGGGGCGTTTGACTCCCGGAGCGGAGTAAATGTCCGCCGCCATATCGAGGTAGTGCGAACCCGCGCGCAGGCAGGCCTCGAGGACCGAGTGGTTCGTCTGGCAGACGCATGCATTGCAGGTCACGGCAACCGCATGTTCCTTCATCAGAGCGGTGAGACCATCGATGTCCATCGCATTCGCCTGCACCACGGCAAACCGGTTTTTCGGTGTCCTGGCCGCCAATCGCTGGGCAAAAACGGGATCCAGATCCGCGAGAACGATCCGGTCGAAACAATCGAATTCGCGAAGCTTCTGGGCGATCACGGACCCAACCCCGCCGATCCCGACAACCATTGCATTAGCCATAAGAAATGCCCCGCGGGCGGCTCCAACCTAGCCCATGAACCCGGCTGGAGCAAGCGCAGCCGACAGGGCAACGATCATTGTCCGGCCGGTTCGACGCTCAAGGATCCCCGCATTTTCGCCCGGTCGGGCGGCCCGATCCGGTTCGGGAATTCCCCCAGGCGTTTCGGTCCCGCGGCCTTTTTATAGGGGATGGCTCCACGCTGGTAGAGAAATTCGGAAAGGGCGGCGTTGACCTCGCGGGTGGTGCGGATCGTGTCGAACGTGATCCCGCTGCGGACGCCGTCCACCACATTGAAGAGGGAGGTCAGGGCTATGGGGCCCGAGACAAAAAAGGTGGCGACCCCTCCGATGCCCGGCGAGATATTCGACCCTCCCGTGGTGACGATCCGCAGGAACGGCCGCGGATTCGGACCGGAAAGGTCATAGACAACGATCGTGGTGTCCATGAGCGTGGCTCCCGCTCCCAGCCCGACCACGGACCGGAGCAACCGGCTGCCTTGGTAAACCCGATCGAAATTACCCCGGATGAGCCAATAATTTCCCCGCGGCAGGGGGGCATTGGCAGCGACCGCCTCGGCCGGCGCGACATACTTCGGGAGCCGCCGCACAAGGTTCCGGGTCATGAGTTCGCGGAGGTTGAACTTCAAATTCTCGAGATCGGCCCCTTTACGGTCCACGCGGACCCCGGACGACGTGAAAGTGAACGGGGCCACAAAGACTTTCCCGGGCAGGCGGGATGGCGGGTTCGGGTCCAGACGGGCGACATCCTTGACGCTGACAGACGCGCACGAGGCAAGCAGGGCGGCAGAGAAGCCAAGGACGGACAAACGAAGGAAGGACTGCGGGAATCGAGACATGGAAGGCTTTGTTCTTGATGAGGCGATGCAACCTGTCCATTAAAAAGTGCCATGTTCTACCTTCTCGCGTCCGGAACCGAATCACCCTACGAAGTCAATCCGTGGATGATCCTTCCATTTGCGGCGCTCCTGCTGATGATTGCCATCGGGCCGGTGCTTCTTGGAGACTGGTGGCATCATCACTATCCGAAGGTGTCGGTCGGCCTGGGCCTGGTGACCGTCTGTTATTATTTCTACGTTCTGCGCCAGCCGGAGAGGTTCGGCCATGTCGCGCACGAATACGCCAGCTTCATCGCATTGATCGGATCGCTTTTTGTCGCCGCGGGGGGAATCCATATCCGCGTGAAAGGAGAATCCCGCCCCGCGACAAACGTGCTCTTCCTGGCCATCGGGGCCGTCATCGCGAACATCATCGGGACGACCGGAGCGTCGATGCTGCTGATCCGGCCGTGGATCCGGATGAACAAATACCGGATTACCTCGTTCCATATCGTGATCTTCATCTTCATCGTCAGCAACGTCTCCGGCTGCCTCACGCCGATCGGCGACCCGCCGTTGTTTCTCGGGTATTTGAAAGGCGTTCCCTTCTGGTGGACGCTGCAGCATGGCTGGCCTGCCTGGGTGTTCGCGGTGGGCCTGCTCCTGGCGGTTTTCTACGTGGCCGACCGAATCAACATCCGGAAGGCCCCGCGCGAAGTCATGGAAGAGCAGACCGCGCACGAGAAATGGAGATTTGACGGCAGGCACAACATGATTTTCATCGCGATCATCCTGGCGGCGGTTCTCTACAATAAAACCCTGCCCTTTCTGGTACCGGAGGCGATCATGGCGCTGGCCGCCGCCGCGTCCTTCTACTTCACCCCCCAGCCCGTTCACGAGGCGAACGACTTCACTTTTGCCCCGATCAAGGAAGTCGCCTGGTTGTTCCTCGGCATCTTCGCGACGATGGTGCCCGCACTCGACTACCTGGGCACGCATGCCGCCGCTCTCGGAATCGAAACCCCGCTCCAGTTCTATTATTCGACCGGATTCCTTTCCTCGTTCCTGGACAATGCCCCGACGTATCTGACATTCCTGTCGGCGCAAATGGGCCTCCATCACATGGACATGGACAATCCGCTGGAGGTGGCCGAAGCGGTCGCGCGTTTCCCTCTCGAGATCCTCGCCATTTCTCTGGGGGCCGTCTTCTTCGGGGCGATGACCTACATTGGGAACGGCCCGAACCTGATGGTCAAATCGATTGCCGACCATTCCAACGTGCGTACTCCGCACTTTTTTGCCTACATCTTCCGCTACGCGCTTCCCATCCTTCTTCCGATCCTGATTCTGGTCAGCATCTTTTTCTTTTCACCCTGGCGGTTTTTTTGAACCCGAATCCAGCGATTCCTCACGCAGGGGCGCAGGGAGCGCAGGGAAAAGCAGTTTTCGGGTTGCCGGGGGCTCGCCGGACGCGGATTGGACGCGGGAAACAAGAGCGGTGAAACCCATCTCCGAGGAATCGGCTTGTGTATCCGGATGACGAAGATCAAGAATCCGGTCATGCGAACCTCGCTGGTGATTTTTTTGATTGCCGCGACCATTGTGTCCGCCGGGGCGACTCTTGAGCAGCAGCTTGATTTGGCCCGGGAGGCAAAGGACACACATGCGAAGATCGAATTGCTCCGCCGCTGGCTCGATCTCCATCCGAACGATTCCGGGGCCGTGGAGGAACTCGTCGGGTTGTGGATGGAGGTGCCGGACTACGGGATGGCCTTGCAGACGCTCGGGCAGACAACATCACCGGAGCCCGGTTTGGTGGCGCGCACGAATGCCGGGGTCGCCTGGCGGCGGGATGAAAACACCCGGGAGGCATTGAAAATTTTGCGGGCCCGCGCAGCCGCCGCGCCGAAAGACCGGGAAACACGGCTGTTGCTCGCGGGGTATCTGGCCAAGGCGGGGGAACGCCGGGAACAGATCGCCGTGCTGGACACGCTGATCGGCGAGGAAGGCGATGTCGGTCTCCTGCTCGACCGCGCAGAGGCAAAGCGGGCCGCTGACGATCCCGGGGGCGCGCTGGCGGATTTCCGCCGGGCGGCGGCGGACGGGCCGGATGAGCCCCGCGTGCAGGGTTCGCGGGCGGCAGTCGAGCGGCTTGAAAGCGCGCTCGCGGCGATTGCGATTCTCGACAAGGCTGCCGCAAGCCCCGAGGTCCATTTCAAGAAGAGCTATCTTTGGTTCTACGGGGGCGTTCCCAACCGGGGACTCGCCGGGGCGGTCGAGGGATTGCGCGGGTGGCCGGATTCCGCTTATGGAAAAATTCTCGAGACCCGCGGCTTGGTCGCCAATGGCACACTGACTTCCGCAAAAGCCCTCGAGGAGCGCCGCGTCGATGTCTCCGCCCCATGGGACGACGAGAAGGCGAGGCGGGGGATCCTTCAGGCGGATGCGGCTCTCGCAAAGAAGCCCGGCGACCTGCCGGTGCTCATCAAGCGCGCCTCCTGGCTGAATGCCGCCGCCCAATACGCCCTGGCAAAGGATGATATCGAGACGGTGTTGAAAGCGGACCCGTCGAACATTTCCGCGCTTCACCATGCGTCCGCGATCAGCCTCCGCCAGGGGAATTTCCCTGCCGCGACGGCTTATGCGGAAAAATTGAAAAGGCTCAAGGCCCCGCGCGACATGCTTTCCGATGTCTATGCCGGGCTCGCGCAGATCGCGTTCGAGCAATCGAAATTCCCGCTCGCGCTCGATTTTGCACAACATTCCCTCGAAGTGAAACCGCTCGCCCGGGTCTGGAAATTGAAAGCGGCCTGCCATACACGGCTCGGGCAGCCGAACGAAGCGGCGGACGCCTTGAAGCAGGCGGAGAAAGGCCCGCGATGAAAAAGTGGTTCCTGGCCGGCTTGCTTGCTCTGGGCACCGCGCACGCGATGCAACCGCATCCCCCGAAGGCGGACGGCCCGGTGCCGACAGTCTCCCCCACCCCGCTTCCCCCGCCGCAGGTCTTCGAGATCCCCGAGGACACACGGCTTTTCAACGACGACCCCGGGGCCGGTGGCGTCACCATTTCCCCGGCGGATCAAAAAATCGGCCCGTTCGCGAGTTTCAGCATCACGTTCCCGACCGACATCGTCACGCCGGACAAAATCGACATCGAGAGCCCGGAGTCTCCGCTCGTGGCCTGGCCGCCGCTGGATGCGGGTTTCTTTTGGAGATCCCCGGCGGAAGGCGACTGGCAGGTCACCGGGCCGCGGATTCCAGGCCAGACATACCGCCTTCGTCTTCGCGGGGATTTGAAGGCATTGGACGGGTCCGCCCTGCCGGTCGGCACATGGGGTGTCGAACTCAGCAGCGATCCTCTCCAAGTTTCGAGCTGGTATGATGAACGCAGCCAGCTCAACTCGCGTCCGGTCGTGCCGTTGGAGTTCACTTATCCGATCCGCCTCCACGATGTCGCGGACGGACTGTGGTTCCAAGACCGCGCCTCGCGGAAAAAATTCCCCGCCGAGATCACTGTCCAGATCGAGGAGGAAAACAACGGCATCCCGACGCCGACGACGATCCGCGCGACGCCGCGCGTCCCCCTCCCGGCGGGTGCCACATACGATCTGGTCGTCGAAAATGTCCGCGATGCCTATGCCGGACGCGCGCTCCCGTATCCGAGGGTCTTTCCGCTTGGCACGACCCGTCCGCTGGCGGTGGACTATGTCGCCGCAAGGAACTGGGCCACGGACAAACCGCATATCGAGATCAAATTCACAACGTGCCTCTCGGACGATCCTCTCCCCGCGGATGCCGTGAAAGTCGAACCGGCGGTCTCGAATCTCGCCCTGCGAAAAGACGGCGACCAGATCCGTGTGGAAGGAAACTTCGATCCCAACATCCGCTACAAAGTCACGATCTCCGCGGCCGTCACGGGCGATCGCGGATTCCCTCTCGCGGCCGATTCGATCTGGGGCGCGACCTTCCCGCGCAAACCGCCGGCGATCCTTTTCCCGCCGGGAGAATTCCGCCAGCGTGGTGCCCTCGGCCTGAGATTCGCGCTCATCCAATCGAACACGGACCCCCTGCACTGGAGGCTGGCACGGATTTCCAACGAAAAACTTCCCGTCGTCCTCAAGAAGATCCATGCCGGATCGGAAAATGGGGCTCCGCTTCTTGTCGATGACCTCGCCCTCGAAGTCGTCGGCAGCGGGGAGTTTCCGGCGGTGACGGATGACAGGGAGGAACTCCGGAAGATCGGGTGGAAACCGGCGGATGAACTCGCCGGACCGTATGTTTTCGAGGCCTGGGCGGGGGCGGCCAACGACACGAAGGTCGCGAATCGCGCGCTCGTCTGGTTCGGCGATCTCGCGCTCACACAAAAGCTCAGCCCGGAGACCCTCACGGTCCGCGTCGCCGGAATGGGCGGCGGCACGCCGGTCCCGGGCGTCGGCATTCAACTCCTGACGGACGAATTGCTGGAAATCGCATCCGCGGTAAGCGATGACTCCGGACTCGTCAACTTCCCGCGCACGGCCTCGACGGCGGCTTCGTTTTTCCAAACCACGAACAACGGAAAAACCACGCTCTGGCCCGCGACCCCGGATGGGCAATTTTCCTCGGGCTCGACGTACTTCTCTCCGCGTCCAACCGTCCTCGGGCGCATTCTCACCGACCGTCCGCTCTACCGTCCGGGCCAGGAGTTGAAAATCAAAGGGTTTGTCCGCACAAAGAAAGACGGAACGCTTACCGTGCCGGATGGACAGGCCGTCTCATGGGAAATCACAAAAGCCTGGCAGGATGACGTCCTGGCCTCGGGCACGGCGAAAGTCACGCCCTCCGGCGGATGGAATGCCGCATGGGTCACTCCCGGGACCGGCGAACTCGGCGAATATCGCGTGCGCGCAAAACTCGGCATCGCGGAGGCCGGGAATCCGGCCGCCTTCCGGATCGAAGAATTCCGCAACCCGCCGTTCTCCGTGACTTGCGAGCCCGGGAACACCACCGGGCCCGCCGAGTCGGTCATCCATGTCGCGTCGCGATATTTTCATGGAGCCCCGAATGCCGGCAGCCGGGTCAAATGGAAAGTCACATGGCTCAGCGACCACGAGGACGGTTTCTATGACAACGAGGACAGCGGGGGATTCACACAGGTGGATCTGTATTCCCAACTGGTGAAGGGACCGGTGTTTGAAACCGTCGTCGAGGGCGAAACATCGCTCAACGGCAACGGCCAGGTGACCCTCACCTCGCGGCAGCCGTTCCCGGACCCGGGCAACCGCGCCGATGCCACGGTCATCTGGCAGGTGGATGTCACCGGGCCGGATGGTCAAACGATCACCGGCGGCGTGACCGACGACGTCAGGATGAACGATGTCACCCTCGGCGTGAAGGCGATCGGGGAGCGTCCTGAAAATTCCGTGCGCTTCGAACTCCGCGCGCTCCCGCGCATCGACGGCGCGCCCGTCCCCGCCAAAGTTCCCGTCGTCCTCTACATCGTCAAGGCGAAGTCGGTGAAGGAACAGATCGCCCCGTTCGTCTATCGCTACCGGAATTTTGACGACTTCATCCGCCTCGCCGCAAAGGATGTCCCTTCCACGGGCACGGTGGACTTTCCCGCGAAGGAACCCGGACGCTACGTGCTCGTGGCGGGTCCGGTCACGGGCGGCATCCAGGTCAGCGCGGAGCAGGATGTCACGGGGCCGGGCGAATCGGAATTCCCCATCCACAACGAGGAATCGCTGGAAGTCGTCGGGCCGAAAGATCCTGTCGTTCTCGGGCGCGATGCCGGATTCGACATCCTCGCTCCGTCGGGCGGGATCGCCTGGGTGACGGTCGAGACGGACCGCATCCTCGACTCCCGCACGATCGAACTTCCGGGCAATGCCACCCACATCGACATCCCGACCAGGGAAGAATTTTTGCCGAATGCCTTCGCCACCGTCTATCTCCTGCGACCCGGCGGAAACGACAAGATCCCGGGCGAGATGTTCGGGTTCTGCGCCTTCAAGATTTCCGACCCGTCGAAAGAATTGAGCCTCCACCCGCAGGTCGGCAAGCCGGCCTATGAGCCGCGCGAAAATGTCACGGGCTCGGTCCTCGTGACGAACGACGGAAAACCGGTCGAAGGCGCCGAGGTCACGGTCTATGCCGTGGATGACTCGATCCTCACGCTCGGCGGCTGGGAACTGCCGGATCTCGCCAGATCGTTCTTTCCCGAAAATACTTTCCATGTCATCACTTCCCCCGCCCTGCGCGGCCTGGTGGATGGCATCGATCCCGAACAGCTCACCCAAAAAGGTTACACCGTCGGCGATGGCGGCGGCGACGAATTCGGCAACGTGGAATTCACCCGCAAGGATTTCAAGCCGATCCTTTTCTGGAGCCCGAGCTTGAAGACCGACGCCGGGGGATCGGTCCCATTCGAGACCGTCGCCCCGGACAACCTCACGCGCTTCCGGGTCATCGCCTTCGCCCAGACACCGAAGAGCCAGTTCGGTGCCGCGTCGGACACGTTCGGGGTTTCCAAGAAACTCCTCATCGAACCGGCGCTGCCCCGGTTTGTCCGCGAGGGCGACGAGATCGAGATCCGCGCCGTCGCCCGTCAGAAATTCGCCGCAAACGAAAAACTCGTCGTCCGTTGCGCGACCAGCCTTGCTCTCGACGGCCCGGACCGCATCGAGCTTGCCGCCGACAAGGACGCCCCCGCAGTCGTTCGTTTCCCCGCAAAAGTCGGCGAGGATATTTCAAGCGCAACCATCCGCTTCGATGTCGCCTCGACCGGGGCGGAAAAAGCGGCGGACTCCGTGGAAGTCACACTGCCCGTGCTTCCGCGCACGATCCTCGTGAACGAATCCAAAACCGGCAGTTGGACGGGCGACAAATTCCCCGCGCCCGACTTCATGCCTCCGGCGTGGCTCGCCTCGCGCGGAACATTCAGCACAACGCTCTCGACCTCCCCCTGGCTCCCCAAGCTCATGGGGCTGCCCTCCGTGCTCGATTATCCCCACGGTTGCCTCGAACAACAATCGTCCCGCATCCTCGCCTTCTCCTCGCTGGCCGGTCTTCTGAAATGGATTCCCTCGAACAAGGAACGCGACGAAAACTACCGCCACACGATCCTCGAATCGCTGAAGACCATCGAATCCTCGCTTCTCCCCGACGGGCTTCTCCCCTACTGGCCGATGGGAACGACCGGCAGTCCGTTTGTCACCATCCAGACCGCCCTCGCCACCGCGCTGGCAGAAGCCGATGGAATGGAGGTGCCGGAGCGTCTCACCGGGGAACTGCCAACGACCCTGCACGGAATGATCGACCGCACGATCAAGGTCTCCCCCACGCTCCGCGCCTTCGCGCTGTTCGTGCTCACGCAGATCGAGGAAGACCCGGACCTCGGCGCGGCGGCAGACGAATTGTATCTCGAACGCGACAAGCTTACCCACGAGGGCAAGGCCTTCCTGTCCCTGGCCTACGCCGAACTCAAGGCCGCTCCCGCAAAGGGAAAGCAACTCGTCAGCGAGCTGCCCGCGGAATTCGGTGACGGGGGATTCGATCCGCAGACTTTCTCCTCGCCGACCCGCACCGAAGCCCTCTGCCTGCTCGCCCGGTTTTCCCTGGATCCGAATGGCAACGCCGCGACCATCCGTTCCCGAATCGGAAAACTGATGGAGTCCTCCTCCTCGCTCTCGACTCAGGAAAATCTCTGGCTGCTTTTCACCTTCCAGGCCCTCTTGAAGGTCCAGCCACCGGTCAGCATCGCGAAGTCGGTCAAGCCGGCGCCCGATTCCCTTGCCCCGAACAAGTCCGCCGCCGAATGGACCGGCCGACTGCTCACGAAAGCCGCCGACCTCCGGATCACCGGCCTCGGCTCCGGAGCCAAGGGAACTTTCGCCCTCAACGCCAGACGCCAGCTCGCCGAAAACGAGATCCAGCCGGTCCAGAAAGGCATGCGCATCGACCGGCTCGTGAAGAATGTCACCGATCCCTCGCGCAAGGGAACTGCCGGGGCCCCGTTCCGGCTCGGTGACGAAATCCTCATCACCTACCGGTTCCAATCCTCGAAGCCCCAAAGCTTCGTCGCCCTCGAAGACGCCCTCCCCGCCGCCGTCGAGGTCCTGAACCCGAACCTCGACCTCTTCGGAAAAGCCTACTCGATCAGCGGGGAATCCGGCGCCGATATCGCCGTCCTCTCCCACTCCGAAATGCACGACAGCCGCACCGACCTCTACTTCGACGAAGTCGCCGCCGGCCTCCATTCCTACACCATCCTCGCCCGCATCACCTCCGCGGGTTCCTTCGAATGGCCCGCCGCCCAAATCTCCCCAATGTATGATAGCCGCATCCACGCCCGCACGGCCCCGTCAGAATGCGTGGTGAAGGCGGAGTGAAAAGAGCGATCCCTCACGGTAGAGGCGCAGAGAAGGGATCAAGCGGGGCGCAGACGGCGGTGTCTGCCAAGCCAGACGATCGCATAGCCGGCGAGCGCGCCGCCGAGGTGGGCCGCATTCCCGATGTTCCCCCCCAGACGGGTCACGAGGAGGATCACGGAGATGATCACGATCATCCTTCCCAGCCATTTCGCGCGCATCCGGACCGGCAGAACAAAGAACAGCAACGCCGTAATCGGCATCTCCGGATAGAGCGCGGAGAAGGCGGCGACAACCCCGCAAACGGCTCCGGACGCCCCGATGAGGATCGGCCCCGGGGCGAGCACGAGCTGAAAAATGCCCCCGCAGATTCCGCATCCCAGATAAAACAAAAGGAACCTCCATCCCCCGAGAAGATTTTCCAATATCCGCCCGGCAAACCAAAGCCCGAGCATATTGACGGCCAGATGAAAAAAACTGCCGTGAAGAAACTGGTGCGTCACAAACTGCCAGAGCATTCCTCCCGAAATCCCGCGCAGGCTCAGCCCGAACAGCGCGTCCATCCGAATGTGTTCCATGGGCGTCAGGAACGACCCCAAAAGAAAAATCAGAACATTCGCCCCAACCAAAATCTTCAGGACCGACAACCGCCCATTCTCCCTCAAGCTCAACATGCCGGGGCTATAGACGCGGAAACCGCCTTTTCCAACCCGCGATCAAACCGCCTGCAGAACTTGATGGGCCGGCCGCGGGCTCAATTTGGCCAGCGCGGGCGCGCGCTCGTAGAACGTTGGCGGTTCCGTGCTCTCCCGCCGGTTCATCTCTTTTTTCAGCGCCCGGAAAACCCACCGGCCCCCGAGCGATGCCGCCAGCCTGGAGGAAAACCCAAAATGCCGGATCAGGTCGCGCAGGATGGAATCCGCCTCGCGATACATCGGGGAACCTTTGGGATACCAGCGACGGGTCGCCCACAAGACCGCGGAGTATTGGTGCGGGAGTGTGCAGGCTTCACGCTGGAAACGCGTCCTCACCCGTTCATCCGGGTGCTTGGAATACTTTTTCCATCCCCGCAAGGTCGCCCGCGCCATGCGCATGATGCTCGGCCCGTTGACTTCGAAATCGCGCGCGAAGGCCTTCAGGAGAAATTTGGTTTCCTCGCCGGCCGGAATGTGCGCGTGCTTGTGCGCGAAGCGCAACTGCCCGTGGATATCGGAGGGATCCTCGCATTCCGGATCGAGCAGCGTTCCCTTCGCCCGGTGTTCCTCGAAGAGCGGGGTGCCTGCCACGGGCGTGTAGAGCATGAACTGGTGGAATTCGGTGTTGTGCGAGACCGCGTGCTCGATCGCCTCGTCGAGATTCTCCGGCGTGTGTTCCTCGAGACCGATGATCGTTGAGCCAAGGATGCTGACCCCATGCGATTGGAGATCGCTCACCAGCTTGTGGGTGTCGGTCCCGGCCAGCTTTTGATATTGGCTCTTCTTCCCTTCCAGCCCCATCCAGACCCAGGAAATCCCCAGGCGGACAAGCTGGTCCATCGTGTAGGACTGCAGGACATTCGCCGAACTGAAGACGTAGAGCGACCAACTCTTGCCGTGTTCTTCCATCAGCTCAAGCAGACGCAGCGCCCGCTTCTTGTGCAGGAGGAAATTTTCGTCCATCACAAAAAACGACTGCACGCTCAGGTCCCGCTCCAGGCCGGTCATCACTTCGAACAACTCGTCCCCCGTCTCGTAGAAGTTGATGAACCTTCCCTTCCCCCCGAACATCGCGGAGGTCGAACAAAAATTGCACCCCATCGGGCATCCGACGGAAGGGATCAGTGTCGCCGCCACATACCCGGGCTTCTCCTGCAAGGCCAATCCCATCGTCCGCGTGCCGATGCCGGAAAGAATCCGTGGATGCCGCACCGGAGCGCTGGCATCTTCCCCGAGGAATTTGCGGAACCAATGCACCCCCTCGCCGCGAACCACATGGTCCGCATCCAGGCGCTCATCGATCCGCGGCAGGCCGGAAATATGGCCGCCGACGATGATTTTGGCCTGCGGTTGGAGTTCGCGCACCAGCCGGCACATTTCCCGGGCCTTGAGAAAATTCGGCGGAATCGCGCTGATCGCCACGATGTCGTAGGCCTCGCTTTCGAGTTCCTCGATGAACCGCTCGCGCGTCGGAAAGTCCAGGAGAGCGCTCGGCGCGGAGATGTTTTCCCGGATCAACATCAGCCCCCACGAACGGTGGAACATGCGGATGGAAAACGGTCCCTGCAGCCGGGTCACCTGATTGTGGTAAAGCTCCATCGGATTGATCGCCCGGCTCCCGAACTCATCATCGCGGGCATAGGGGCCGAAGACGCTGGAAAAAAGAATTCTGGGCAGAGCGCGGGGCAACCCCGAAACCTCACACTCCCATTGCGGCATATATGACATAAGCAGCCCATTCTATCCCCCCTCGCCGACATCGGCACAGGTTTTCTCCCGTATTCGGGATAAAACGTCCAATTTCTTGATCGTCATCAATGATTTTCATCCCCCGGACGAAAATCAACGTTGCTGCTGAACTGCGTTGCCCGATCGCAGTGATTCCTGAGCCTCCTGTTTTCCGGAAACGCTATGCGGTGGAGGATATCTTTCGGAATCGCTGGCCTCCGAGCCAATCTGTTGACTCTTCCACGCCCGACCGGTTAAATTGCAGATGCCATGACGACTTACATTTACGAGACCATCCCCGCCAAGAAAGGCGATAAAGTCCGCCATTTCGAGATCAAGCAAAGCATGAAAGACGATGCGCTTGCCAAGCACCCGGAAACCGGCCAGGCGATCCGGAGAGTGGTTGTCGGAGGCTACGGTGTCCTCAAGTCGGGCCAGCCCGCCCCGCGTGTTCCCGCGCCTTCCCGCGGGCACTGCTGCGGCTCCGCCTGCGGGTGTCATTAGGTCCCGTTTCAAGAAACGCCCGCTGAATCCGCGGCGGACAGCCACTCGGCGTTGGCCTTTTCCAAGGCGTCCGCAACGCCGGCGAGCTGGCGGTTGACTTCCATCGCAAGAGCCGGATCGTCGTAGGTTTCTGGATTTTCCAACTGCGCGGTCAGTTCCGACTGCCGGGCTTCGAGTGCTGCAATTTCCTCCTCCAAGGCGGCGATGCGCTTTTCGCGTTCCCGCCGTTCCCGATTCGCGGCCTGGCGGGCTTCGGATTCCGCGCGGCGTTGGGCGCGGATTTCCTTCATTCCCGGTCCGGATGCCGCGCGTTCCACCGGAGGGGCCTCCGGCTGGTGGTTGCCCAGCGAGGCAATCGTTCCGGCGCGCGCTCCCGAGGCGCGGGTCTTGTCGAGATAGTAGGCGTAATCCCCCGCGTAGGGCGTGAGTTTTCCGGCCTGGACATGGATCACCGATGTCGCGAGGGCGCGGATGAAATGCACGTCGTGGCTCACGAAGACGATCGTTCCCTCATACGGCCCGAGCGCCCGGATGAGCGCGTCGATGCTGGGCATGTCGAGGTGGGTCGTCGGCTCGTCCAGAAGCAAAAGATTGGGCGGATCGAGCAGGAGCTTCACCAACGCCAGACGGCTTTTTTCCCCGCCGCTGAGGACCGAAACGGATTTGAAAACATCTTCTCCCCGGAACAAAAATGCCCCCAGGATATTCCGGGCGGCCTGTTCGGGAACCGGACGGGAAATGCTCTGCACCTCGGCAAGAACCGTTCGCCGGAGATCGAGCGCATCGGTCCGGTGCTGGGCGAAATACCCGATGCTGACATTGTGGCCGGGGGTGCGCTCGCCGGCTTCGAGCGGCAGGAGTCCGGCCAGGATTTTCAACAGGGTGGATTTCCCCGCGCCGTTCGGTCCGACAAGAACGATCCGTTGTCCGCGTTCCACGCGGATGTGGAGATTTTCATAGACCACATGGTTCCCGTAGGCTTGGCGAACCCCCTCGAGGCTCAGCGCCCGCTGCCCGCCGCGGGCAGGCTGGGGAAATTTGAAATGGACCGTCGGCTCGTCGGACTCCGGGGCCTCGATCCGCTCCATCCGCGCGAGCTGCTTGACGCGGTCCTGCGCCTGGGAGGCTTTGCTGGCCTTGGCCCGGAACCTGTTGATGAAATCCTGGAGATGCTCGATCTCCTTTTGCTGGTTTCTATAGGCGGCGAGCTGCTGTTCCTCGCGGGCTTTTTTTTGGTCGAGGAACCGGTCGAAATTCCCATGATACCGGAGCAATTTCCGATGCCGGATCTCCACGATCCCCCGGCAGAGGATGTTGAGAAATTCCCGATCGTGCGAAATCGTCAGGATCGCGCCCGGATACCCGAGCAGGTGGTTCTGGAACCACCCGAGCGTCTCCAGATCGAGATGGTTCGTCGGCTCATCGAGCAGGAGCAGGTCCGGTCGCTCGACGAGCAGCCGCGCCAGGTGGGCGCGCATGACCCACCCGCCGCTCAATTCGTTGACCGGTCGTTCGAAATCCTCCTCACGGAATGCCAGCCCGGACAAAATCCTCTTCGCCGCGGCTTCCGCACGGCCGTCGGCCTCGCTCCCGGCGGCCAGCTCCATCACCGTGCCTTCGGTCGATGCGGCGGTTTCCTGCGGGAGATATCCGCAACGCACCCCGCGCTGGAGGCTGATCGTTCCCTCATCCGGCTCGTCAAACCTCAGGAGCAGGGAGAACAGCGTCGTCTTGCCGGCTCCATTCGGCCCGATCAGTCCGATCCGGTCTCCGGAATTGATCTGCAACGAGGCCTCCTCAAAAAGAACGCGACCGGAAAATGACTTGCTGACACGGGAAACAGTGAGCATCGGAAAAGTGCGACAGACTCGGCCAGGCGGGCCGCCACGGCAAGCAGGAATCCCGGCGCCAAGCAAAAGCGGCGCCCGGGATTTCAAGCGGAACTTTGACGGGCGCATGACTCCGGGTATAGTGCCCGCGATGAAAGGAAATGGACGGCGCATCCTGGTGGGCATGAGCGGGGGAGTGGACTCCAGCGTGGCGGCATGGCTTTTGCAGCGCGACGGCTGGGAGGTGATCGGCGTCACGATGAAGGTCTGGCCGCAGGATTGCATCACCCGCGCGGAGGACAAATGCTGCGGCCCCTCGGCGATCGCGGACGCGCGGGGCGTCGCCCACCGGCTGGGAGTTCCGCACTACGTCGTGGATGAGGCAGACCAGTTCGAGAAGATCGTCATCAACTATTTCGCCGGCGAATACCGGGCAGGCCGGACCCCGAACCCCTGCGTGATGTGCAATGAACACCTGAAATTCGGCAACCTGCGCACGAAGGCGCGGGCGCTGGGGGCGGACTTCATCGCCACCGGTCACTATGCGATCATCGAACATCATGCCGGTCACGCGGTCCTGCGCAAGGGAAGTGATCCCCGGAAGGACCAGTCGTATTTTCTTTTCAGCCTCGACCAGGACCAGCTCCTCCATTCCCTGGCGCCGCTGGGGGGGATGACGAAGCCGGAGATCCGGGAAATCGCCCGCGGGCTCGGGCTCAAAGTCGCCGATAAGGTGGACAGCCAGGAAATTTGTTTTGTTCCCGGCAACGACTACAAGGCGTTCCTGCGCGGGCACCTGGGAGGGGAAGAATTCCATCGGGGCGGGATCTATGACACGGAGGGAAATTTTCTCGGCGGCCATGAAGGAATCGAGATGTTCACCATCGGCCAGCGGAAGGGCCTGCCCGGCGGGTCTCCCAAGCCCCGCTACGTCGTGGACATCGACCCGGAAACTTCGCGCGTGATCGTCGGGGATGAGGAGGATTTGGCGCGCGACATGTTCGAGGTGGATCGTGTCACCTGGCACGCGGGGGAGCCGGAGGAGCCATTGCGGGTGACGGTGAAAATCCGCTACGCGCACTCCGGAACCGGAGCCTCCTTGGAAGCCCTCTCCGGCCACCGGGCCAGGATCGTCCTCGACCAGCCGCAGCGCGCGGTGACCCCCGGGCAGGCCGCCGTCTTTTACGATGGCGACCGGGTCGTTGGCGGCGGATGGATCGTCAGGCAACCCGCATTGGTCCCGGCATGATCCGGATTGTCTTGAGCGCCTTTGCGGACAGCGACTCCGCGACCCGGGCCGTCAGGTCGCTGGTTTCGGAAAAGCTGGCCGCCTGCGGAACCATCGTTCCCGGCGCGCGATCCATTTATCTTTGGAAGGGTGTTCTGGAGGACAACGCGGAGGTTCTCGTCATTTTCAAAATCGCCGCGGCCAACGAGGAGCGGTTCATCCGGCGTCTCGGGGAATTGCACCCATACGATGTGCCGGAGATCGTTTCGATTCCCCCGGCCCGGTGGAACGAGGCCTACGGTCGCTGGGTGGCGGGGAATTCCCCGGCATAGCCCTGCCGTTATCTTCCACGCACCGCTTATTGCCACTCCCAGCGAAATCGCGCGAAAATTCTGCCGCTGATTTCTCCTCCTGTTCAGCCGCGCAGCAACTCGTGCCGGAGCAAATCCAGCGCTGTCTGCGTGGCGATCTGCTTGAAGGTTTCGCGGTCGCGGGGGAAGCGGTATTCTTTGCAGAGGGTCGGTTTTCCGCGCCGCGCGAGAGCGATGAAGACGAGGCCGACCGGCTTTTCTTCCGAGCCTCCGCCAGGCCCTGCAATCCCGGTCAGCGAAAGGGCGTAATCCGCGCCGGATTTTTCCAATGCGCCGCCGGCCATTGCGACGGCCACCGGCATGCTCACCGCGCCGCGCGTTTCCATGAGCGAGGAGGGAACTCCGATCTCGGAGGTTTTTGCCTCGTTGGCATAAGTGACGAATCCGTGCGTGAAGACATCCGATGCTCCCGGCACATTCGTCAGCCGGTGGGCCAGCAGTCCGCCCGAACAGGATTCCGCTGTTGCGACCTTGCGGTGGAGATCCCGGAGCCTGGTCACGACCCACTCCTCGAGATTTTCCCCCTTCGTCGAGAACAGGTGGCTCCCCACGGCCCGAAGGATCTCCGGTTCGACTTCATCCAGGGTTTCGCGTGTTCCGATCAGCCGCAGATCGACTTCGTTGGGGCGCGCACAATACCCGACTTCGAGGTCCCCGCGCTTTTCCAGGCCGAGCCCGACCGACTCCTCGACCGCGCTTTCGCCGAGGCCGACGATCCGATAGACGCGGCATTCGCGCGCGGGGAGATCGCCGCAGATTTTCCGCAGGACAGGCAGCACCGATTCCGCGAACATCGGCTGGAGTTCGCGCGGAGGGCCGGGCAGCAAAAACAGGTGGGGCGAGCGGGGCGCCGGCCTCATCGGCAGATAGAGCCCCGGCGCGGACCCATTTTCATTCGGCAGGACAATCGCCCCCTCGGGGACCAGGGTTTGCCGGAGCATCCTCTCCCGCATGGTGAAGCCACGCTCGGCAACCATGACTTCGATTTTCCTGCGAACGTCCGGGTCTGCCACAAGGTCGATCCCGAAAAGTCCCGCCACGGATTCGCGCGTGATGTCATCCGTCGTGGGACCGAGACCCCCTGTCACCAGAACGATATCCGCCCTCCCGAAGCATTCGGACAGGGCTTCGCGGATGGCCTCCCCGTCGGGAACCGTTGTCTGGCGGGAAATCCGCAGGCCGAGAGGGAAGAGTTGCTTCCCGAACCACGCCGCATGCGTGTTGACGACCTCGCCGAGCAAAAGCTCGGTCCCCGTGTTCAAAACCTCGACGATCATTCCACCCCGCATTTCAGTGCCTGCATCCAACCGCTCACCCGTTCGTGCTTTTGGCACTCCCCCTGCAGGTCGTAAACGTAGAGCAAATTGGCAAGCATGCGCAAAAGCATCTGACGCGGGGTGGACGGCTGGAGATGGCAGTCCCGCAATTCCAGCCCCTGCCGGAAAAGAATGCTCTCCACATCCACGCGGGAAAGAATCCGGCCCCGGTGAAAGGGATCGAAATAGACCTCGCCGTGCCGCGCGATGAAATGCCCGGGCAAATTGATGCCCTCGATTTTCATGGCGGCGCGGGAGCCGATCACCATGTAAACCAATGTCAACGTGAGCGGGATCCCCGAGCGGGTCTCGATCACCCGCGGCAACAGGGAATTTCTTTCGCAGTAGTAATTCTCGGCATTCCCGCGAAATTCGAGCTCCCCAGAAAGGAAGGAGGCGAGCCGAAGCACCCGTTCGCGGTTGCTGACCGCCCCGGATAATTTGACCAAAAACTGCCGTCCCCAAATGTTCAACTTGTGCTCAAACGGAAGAATGCAGACTCCCGGCTCCATGGCCCGCGCCAAGGCCCAGCAAGCCTGCTCGAGATCGATCCCGTCCCCGAAAAAGTGGCAGAGCAGCGAAAACTCCTCCTCCGCGCTGCGCCCGCTGATCGTGGCCAGGACATCCCTTGCATGCTCCGACACGCACTTGTCATCGACCCGCAGGAGCTCCTGAAGTTCCGGAATCCTTTCCTCTCCAGCAGCGGCCAACTGCTCTTTGACGAGCCTGACTGTTTCGGGATCATCGTCCTGCAACAGCCGGATCAGCGCCTCTTTTTGGGCAAACATTGTCCCTCGAATAAAGCCAGAAACAAGCAGGATGCAAGTGATCTCGGCAAATTCCACGCGGCAGACGCATGACAGGAACCTGCAAAGAACCCCCGCGGGTTGCTTCCTATAATCCAATCTGGCTGGCCGATTGACTCAAGTGAGCGCAAGCCATAGTGCGCTCATTTTGAAAAATGCGGCGAAAAACCACAACCGGCGGGCGCGCTTGCGTCAAGCAGCCAGGCAGATAATCCAAAGGACTGACACCTTCGGCGGCTTGCCGGAGCACAGCATGGAGCGGCTGATATTTTCCGGGCGACCGCGGCATGGTGGCGGGTCGCCCGCAGGAGCCTGCGACGAGGACGACACGCCGCGATGCAAGGGCGTTCGTGACCCGACCGCTTCGCGGGATATATTGCGGTCTGGCGGGACCTGACGCCTCGCCTCGGGCAGTTGGACGAGCACGTTGTCCATGCGCCGCAGGATCACTTCGGCTTCCTTGCGCGTGAGGTCGCTCTCGCTCCAGTGCGCGTCCAACGCGTCCCGGTAGCGACGGCCGTGATCCTCCACCAGCTCGCTCAACTTCTTGATCGCCCCGAAGTCCTCGCATCCGCAGAACCAGCGGTAAAGCGCCGTCAGCGCCAACTGCCCGCTGTCTCCATCGAAGCCTTCCACAACACGGCACCACGCTTCCCGCTGGCTGTCGTTGATCTCGCCCAAATACAGCACCGGGCGCTGCACGATCTTTCCGCACGCGCACCGGCGGTTTTCCACGATCGACCAATACCGGTGCTCTTTGCCGTCCTTCCACCGCCGCGTGTTTCGTAAAAACATAACGGCTCCCGATCATAGTCACGAAAACCGCTCCGTGAAGAGGGAGGGTCTTCACTACAACGACTTTTTGAACCCTGCCCCCCTGTGTTTATGCGGGTTCGCGGGCTTCAGAACCCTGAAAATAGTCGGTTTTTGCCTCCAGTTGAGAAAGTCGGGCCAACCCGGATAAATCACGGAGGGGTGATTCAGATTGCGTAACGCTTTGGTCGCCAGGATCGGCGGTTGACCGAGGCATATCCCACTGTGATCTGGCGAGGGAAGCCGACGGCTCTGGCGGCCAAATGGTTAGCGAGATGGGCTGCCCCGCTGTGATTTATCCGGGGCGACGCGGAACCGAATGGCCCGCTGTTCACGGGCCCCCGCGCCGCGCGCCTCGAGAACATTGAGAAACACCCTGCCGTTGCGGTCTTCGACCGGATAGGTGGCGAGTCCCCGGCAGACCGGGGCGCGGGCAGGTGAGCCGTCGGCCAGGAAAAAACGTCCGTTGTGTTTCGGGCACTCGATGATTTTCCCCTTCACCAGGCCGTTGGCGAGGTGGGTGTTTCCATGCGTGCAAATCCCGTCGGTGGCATGGAGCGTTCCCTCCGCATCCCGGATGATCGCGTAGGTTTTTTTCCCGTGATCGAACCGGATCACATCTTCCGTTCCCAGCTGCGCGGCCTCGCAGACCTCCACCCACCCCTGCGAATCGGGGCCGACAGGACAACGATGCACCTCAGAAGACTCGGAGCCCCGGGCCTTCGGCTCCGGAAGCTTGCGTTTGACATGCCACCCGGGATCCTTGACCTGCCGGAAAACCGCCGGAACGATCTCGCGCCACGCGGTCAGCAGATTGGGATAGGGAACCGGACAGTCCTCCTTCACCGCCTCGTGGAGACGGGCCAGGGCATGATAGGGAACCAATGGAAACATGTGGTGCTCGACGTGGTAACCCATGTTCCAGTAGAGGAACCGGTTCACCGCGTTCATGTAAACGGTCCGGCAGTTCAGCCGGTGGTCGAGAACATTCTCGGCCAGCCCCGCGTGCTGGGTCAGGCCGTAGATGGCCATCAGCCACGACCCGTAAAGATTCGTCAGCCCGACGTAAAGAAGGGGAAGGATGCTGCCGGTGAAAACGGAAAACGCGATCACGGCGGCGTAGAGGAGAACGTAAATGCGGGCGCGGAAGTAGACTTTGTGAAATTCACTCTCCGGAACGAAGGTTTTTTCATCCGGGGTCACCCGTCCCAACGAGTGGAGAAAAATGTGCCTGAAATACTTCGGATACACCCCGAGGTTGAAGAACGACAAAACGATCGCCCGGATGTCCGGCGGCCGGGGCACGGCGATCTCGGGGTCGCGACCGACGATGATCGTGTCACTGTGATGGCGGGTATGGCTCCAGCGCCAGACCGTGGACTCGCGCATGACCATGAAGGACGCGATCTCGTAGAGGGCGTTGTTCATCCAATCGGTCTTGAAGGCCGTGCCGTGGCTGGACTCATGCCAGCGGGAGTCGGAGCTGGAAGCGTAGAGGACGCCGTAGATGGCAAACGGGACGACGGCCCACCAACTGTCCCGGAGAAGATACCCGGCAATGCCGCTGCCAATGATCAAGGCGAACCAGAGCAGCGTGTCGCGGATGGCGGGGCCATCGCGGCGCTCGAGGAGCCTGCGCATGGTCGCGCGTGGAACCGGGCATTGATACCAGCCCGCCTCGGCGAGCCCTTTTTCGACTGCCAGCGCGGCGTTCACTCCGGTGAGGCTGTAGTCCAGTCCGGCGGGAGGGGACATGGCGGCGGAATTCTCACTCATGATTCATTAGTTGGGTTGGTGGTGGAAAATGTTCCCGCTCCCCTCTCCCGCGAGGTTGAAATAGGAATGGTTGGTCAGGCTGACGGGGGTCAACCGGTCGGATGCCGCCTCGCTTTCGATGAGGAAAACATTGTCGCGGGTCAGCGTGTAGGTGACGGCAAAATCCACGGCGCCCGGGTATCCCTCCTCGCCATCCGGGCTGTGGTAGGTGAGACGCAGCGAATCCGCCCCGTCGGCGCGCCCGACCGGCTCGGCTTTCCAGATCCGCTTGTCCAGTCCGCACACTCCGCCATGAAGATGATTCGGCCCATCGTTTTTCGCGAGCTCGCAGGCCTTCCCCCCGAGCGTGAAACGCCCGCCCGGAATCCGCCCGGCCACCCGGCCGGTGATCGCCCCGAAATACGGATGACCGGCGAGATAAGAATCAAGGGTCTCAAATCCCAGCACGACATCGGCAAGCCGCCCCTCGCGATCCGGGACACACAATGATGTGACAATTCCGCCGAGCGTGATCGCATCGAGCGACGCCCCTCCCGTTCCCTCCAGGGTAAACCTCTCGACAGACTCGCCTGCCGGGATTTCTCTAAATCTTTGGGATTTCATCGGCGGATGGAATGGCTCCCCGGCAGCGGTTGAGTGGGTTGCCGCTCAGGCGGGTGCGCCGTTGAATTCCTGCACGGCCTCGATCATGGCAACGACATTTTCCGTGGGCGTCAGCGCCTGGATATTGTGGATCGCGTTGAACACGAAGCCGCCCCCCGGCGCGAATGTCTCGCAGCGCTCCAGCACTTCGCCGCGCACTTCGTCCGGTGTCCCGAACGGGAGGGTTTTCTGCGTGTTGACGCCGCCTCCCCAGAAGGTGATCCGGCCGCCATGACGTTCCTTGAGGAGTTTCGCCTCCATCCCCTTCGCCGAGCACTGGACCGGGTTGATGATGTCGAATCCCGAGTCGATGATGTCCGGCAGGAAGTTCTCGATGGCCCCGCAGGAATGCTTGAATGTCTTCCAGCTGGTATGCTTGTGGATCCAGTCGTTGATCCGGCGGTAGCGCGGCTGCCAGACCTCGTTGTAGGTCGCGAGCGAGCAAAACGTGGATTCCTGCGTGCCGAAGTCGGTTCCGCAGACGACCACGACGTCGATCACATCGCCGGCGATCGCGTGCAGGCGGGCGAGGTTTCCCAACGCGATCTCCACCTGCCGGTCGAAGAGATCCATCACAAAGCCCGGGCTGGTTGCGACAGCCATATACCACTGGGCAATATCGCGCACGCCCTTGGGGGCCGTCAAAAACGGCGCGGGGACGAGGGCGATGTCGCCGAGGGCCGTTCCATTGAGGTGGGTGACAACCGCGCGGCCCGACCCGCGAAACGCCTCCGCCTGTTCGCGCCAGTAGGCTTCCTCGGCGGGCTTCATCGGGCCGAACTCCTCCAGGTTCTCCTCCACCTTCAGATGCTCCTCGTCGAGCGGCCCCTGCCGGACGATGGAATCGAAGAAATATCCCGTCTTCGGCAAATGGCCGCTCGGCGGAACCGACCGGTCGCCCTGCGGATAGATATAGGTGCCGTCCGGTCTTTCATCGACCTCGAAATGCTCGGAGACCAACACGTCCTGCCCCCACGGCGTGCGCCACGGCTTCCAGTTTTCATTCACGAATCCGAAAATCGTCCGGTTGGGAAAAATGGGCGTCGCATCGATGCCCATCTCCTCCTGGAGATCGTCCTCGACAAGACCGAGCATCTGGTAGGGTTCACAGACCTTTACCGGATGCGGATCGAGCCCGTAGTGGCGGCGCAGGTTTTCCACGACGCTGCAGTGGATACCGGTGATGAAGGAGGCGCCGAAGTCCACCGGGATGCGGTCGGGCTGGCGGTGCCCGATGGTGGCGCGGATGCGTTCTTTGGATGTCATGGGAACAGGGGTTGCGAAATCCAATCTACTCCGGAAGGTTCTTCCTTTCTTCTCGTCAGGCGACAAAAAGTTATCGTATTTTGCGCCCGTGCTGCAGGACTTGAAGCTGGACCCGATTTACGACGGATTCCTCTTTTTGGCGGAATCCGCGCGCAACCCGCCCTCGTTGAGGAGCCACCATCATGTCGAGATCGAATTGAACCTGGTCGCCCGCGGCACGATCACCTACGTGGCCGATGGAAGACGGCTCTCGTTCGGGCCGCGTTCGCTTCTCTGGATGTTTCCCGCCCACGAACACCAGTTGGTGGACCGGACCAACGACGCGCAGAATTACGTGGCGGTCTTCAAGCCGGACCTGATCGCGCGCTCCTGTCATGGAAGTGCCTACAAAGGGCTCAAGCGGAAAAAGTCGGAGGGAGGAAAAGTCCTTCACACGATTCTGGATCCGGAGACATTCGGTTTTTTGCGACGGATGATGGATCATGTGATGGAGGGGTCGATCGATCCCGACATTCTGAACCGCGAGGCCGGCTTCGGAGTGGAATCGGATTTCCGCTACCGGCACAACGATCCGGACGGACTGAACGCGGGGCTGCACCATTTGCTCCTGCTCTGCTGGCGGTTGCAACAAACCCGCACGCCCCGGCAGCGGTCGGTTTCCCTGCATCCCTCCATTTCCAAAGCGATCGCCCTGCTGGGCGACGACTCCTGGAGCGGATCGCTGGGACGGCTCGCCGGACAGTGCGGCCTGAGCGGGGCGCATTTCAGCCGGATGTTTGCCCGCCAGGTGGGTGTGCCGCTCAACCGTTACCGCAACTCGCTGCGCCTGGCGCGCTTTTGGGAATTCTACCGCAAGCCCGCCAAGCCCACGATCATCGAGGCGGCCTATGCGGCGGGGTTCGGCAGCTACGCGCAGTTTTACAAAGTATTCACCGATGCCTACGGCGAGGGACCGCGGGCATGCCTGCAAAACCGGACTATTCCAAAGCCTCGCGCACGGCGCCCTTGTCGGCCGACGTGACGTGGCGGGCGTAGAGGCGGAGGGCGTTGGAGATGGGGCGCTCGCGTCCTGCCGGACGAAACGCGCCCTTGCCTTTGGCTCTCTCCTCCCGATCCCTGCGCGCCAGTTCGTCGTCCGGAACGAGAAGCCGGATCGAGCGGTCGGGGATGTGGATTTCGAGACGATCCCCATCGCGGACGAGCGCAAGGGCTCCGCCGGACGCCGCTTCGGGCGACACATGACCGATGGAGAGGCCGGATGTGCCTCCGGAAAACCGCCCGTCGGTAATGAGGGCGCAGGATTTTCCCAGGCCGACGGATTTCAGATAGGAAGTGGGGTAGAGCATTTCCTGCATCCCGGGTCCCCCCCGGGGGCCTTCGTAGCGGATGACGATGGCATCGCCGGCTTCGGCCTGTCCGCCCAGGATCGCCTGGCACGCGGAGTCCTGGGATTCGAAAACCCTGGCCCTTCCCGTGAAATGGAAGGCCGCCGCGTCCACTCCGGCGGTTTTCACGACGCATCCGTCCCGGGCGATGTTCCCGAAAAGCACAGCCAGCCCGCCGTCGGGGTGATAGGCGTGCGCGATGTCGCGGATGCAGCCGTCCGCGCTGTCGGTGTCCAGTCCGGAAAATTTTGCATCCTGCGATGCGAAGGCTAGGTTGCGGCCGCCTCCGGGCGCGCTCAGAAAAATTTCGCGGGCCTCCTGCGTCGCGGTCGGACGGGAGACGTCATGGCGCGAGATCGCTTCTTGCAAAGTCAGGCCGTCCACCCGCCGGGGTGCCGTGTCGATGAGTCCGGACTTTTCGAGTTCCCCGAGAATGCGGAGAACCCCGCCCGCGCGGTTGACGTCTTCGACATGAAAATGGGAACTCGGGGCGACCTTGCAAATGCAGGGAATCCGGCGCGAGATGGCGTCGATATCCTCCATGCGAAAATCCACGCCCGCCTCCCGGGCGATGGCGAGGAGGTGGAGCACCGTGTTTGTCGATCCTCCCATCGCGACGTCGAGCGCCATGGCATTGTCGAAGGCCGCCCGGTTGGCGATGGAGCGCGGGAGCACGGATTCGTCTCCGTCGCGATACCACGCGCAGGCCATTTCCACAATCCGCCCGGCGGCCCGCTCGAAAAGTTTCCGGCGGTTCGCATGCGTCGCAACAATGGTCCCGTTGCCCGGCAACGCCATCCCGAGAGCCTCGTTGAGGCAGTTCATCGAGTTGGCGGTGAACATGCCCGAGCACGATCCGCATGTCGGGCACGCCTGGCGCTCCACGGTCGCGAGCAATTCGTCGGAAACCCTGCTGTCGCCGCCCATCACCATCGCGTCGATCAAATCGTATTTTTTCCCGCCGGCTTCCCCGGCTTCCATCGGTCCCCCGGAGACAAAAATCGCCGGAATGTTCAGGCGCATGGCGGCCATGAGCATTCCGGGGGTGATCTTGTCGCAGTTGCTGATGCAGACCATGGCGTCGGCCTTGTGGGCGTTCAGCATGTATTCGACGCTGTCGGCGATGAGGTCGCGGGAGGGCAGCGAATACAACATCCCGTCGTGACCCATGGCGATGCCGTCGTCGATGGCGATGGTGTCGAACTCCGCCGCAAAGCACCCCTGCTTCTCAATCAGGCCCTTCACAAATTGCCCGACACCGTGCAGGTGGACGTGTCCCGGCACGAATTGCGTGAAGGAATTCACCACCGCAATGATCGGTTTTCCAAACTGATCTTCCGTCATTCCGTTCGCCCGCCAGAGGCTCCTGGCTCCCGACATGAGGCGTCCCCGGGTGGTCGTGTGGCTTCGCAGTGGTGTCATGGAAGCCTTTTAACGGATAGCACGGAATCTTGAAACATTCTTCGCGGCATATTCGAGAAGAGGGTTCTTCTGGCGCGCTCTGGCCACCAGGATGAGGCAAAGCCCGGGCTCGTGTCGCCCTCCTGTGGGCCTGCGCGCCGATTTTTATGCAAACCAAGACATTCGCCTTTCCTTGCCAGGCGTGCTGTTCCATCTTCCCCGCGTGCGAAAAACGATCCTGGCTCTTTTGCTGCTGGCCACGGCTCCGGCCATTGCCCGTGAATGGACGGTTGCGGCATACAATGTCGAGAACCTCTTCGATGCCGATGGAGTGGCGGCTTACAAGGACTACCAGCCGGAGATTTACACTCCGGAGCACCTGGCGGTGAAGGTCGAAAACATCGCCAAAGTGCTTGCCCGAATGGAGGGAGGCCCCGACATCATCGTCTTCAACGAAATCGAACTCGACCAGACGCCGGAATCTTCGATCAAGGACCACGGCGCATGGCTGGATTCGGTGAAGGACAAAAAGCTGGCCGACTTGCTCGGAACGCCCGACTTGGCCGGTCTGCCCGCCGAGGCGTGGTTGCTCAAAGCCCTCGACGATGCGGGCCTGAAAGGATACCATGTGGCAACGACGGACGAAAAGCCGGGGACCTACGCGAATGGACGCCCGGTGGCGATCCGGAACGTGATCTTCTCGCGGTTCCCGATCACCGCAGTCCGCACGCACCCCACCCCGGACGCACGGGCGATCCTCGAAGCCACGATCGATGTGGACGGCCACCCGCTGACCGTTTTCGCGAATCATTGGAAATCCGGCGCCAGCGACACCGGGAGCGAGGCGGTTCGGGCGGAAAACGCAAAGACCCTTCGCGGGCGGCTCGATGAGATTTTTGCGGGCGATCCGAATGCCGATGTCATCGTGGCCGGCGACCTCAACTCCCACTACAACCAGAAGCGCCGCTACCGCGCGATGAAGGACACGGGGATCAACGACGTTCTCGGCGCGCAGGGGAACGAACTCGCGCTTCGCGGCAAAGGTCCCGGCCTCTACAACCTCTGGTTCGAGCTCCCCTCCAACAATCGCGGCAGCGACATCTACAAGGACGAATGGGGCACGCTCATGCACATCATTCTCTCCCGTGGACTCTACGATCAAAACGGCATCCAATACGTGGGCAACAGCTTTCATGTGATGAAAATCCCCGGCCTCAACGCGGATGTTTACGGGCGCCCGATCCGGTGGTCCCATTCAAAGATCCCCGGCGGGTTCTCCGATCATTTTCCGATCGTCGCGCGTTTCCGCACGGTCGATGACGCGGACAGGGGCCGGTGGATGCCCCTCAACCGGCCGGGCCTCACCGAAACCGGGCCGGAGGACCCTGTGCGCGTGGAAACCTCGACGGTCGATCTCTTCGCTTCCGCCACCCCAACCTCCAAGCTTCCCCCGGAGACCACGCTGCGCGACGGCTCTTTCGACGGGCGGGTCTTTTTCGTCGAGGCTCCCGCCACAGTCGACGAGCGGGGCTTTGTGCATGTCAGCCTTCTTGGCGAAGACTACGACGTGTTCACTCACGACCAGGACCTGCGCCCCCGGATTCGCGAAAGGGCCAAGACCGATGGCCGCCTCAGTTTCTACGGGGAACTCGGCGCCTACCGCGGGCGCTGGCAATTTGTCCTCCACGGGAAAGAATGGCTCGCCAACAAGCCGGCGACTGCATTCCCCACCCCTTCGCCAGAGCGGCACAAGTCACCGTAATCCCGAATTCAGCGATCCCTCGCGCAGACGCGCGGAGTGCGCGGCGAAAAGCGACTATCTCGCGCCGGAATCAATCCACGCCCGGATCCGGGCGATTTCTTCCGGTGAAAGAACATGCTTCTCCGGGCTTTTTTTCGTCTTGATGTCCCCGGAAAGCAACGCCACCAGCCTGCTCCCCCTGCTGTTTCCGGGAAGGACCCACGGCCCGCTGCCGGTTTCCTTGAAATATTCCCCGCGAAGGTCCGCCCGGAATCTCCCCATTTGCTTTTTCGGCCCATGACAGGAAACGCAGGATCCCTCGAAAATCGGACTGACATCCTCCCGAAATGTCGGTGCCGCCGCCAGCCATGACTGGCAGAGCGCGAGGGCGGCCAAAGAAATCAATGCGGCGGATTTCACAAGACAGGGGAGTGGTGATCAAGACGGTTCATGGGGGGGATTATGGCAGGGGGGAGCCCCCGCAAAAATCTTTATCTCCTGAAAGGAGGATCTTCTTGCCGTAATAAGCATATGCCAATATCATGCAAGTTCTGTTTATGAAATCTGACACCCCAGGGCGTTTGGCTGGAAGTGTTATAGGACGGGTCGGGCTTGAAGGATAAGGTTGAGGGCTTTGGCTGGGTAGCGGTGGTAAAGCTCGAAGAAGTGCGCGAGGGGTTCGCCCTGCTGGGAGGG
>JBAYWC010000012.1:0-38887 GCA_041674265.1 Terrimicrobiaceae bacterium | reverse complement strand
GAGACCAAAAGCCAGGTGGCGCGACCGTGGGAAAGCAAGTTCCTTGGCTACAGCATGACCGTGCATCGGAGCCCGCGGCTGAAAGTCGCGGGCCAGTCGGTGGAACGCTTCAAAGACAAAGTGCGTCAACTCATCCGCAAGGGGAGGGGGCGAAATCTGGAGCGGTTCATCGCTGAAGACCTCAACCCGCTGGTGCGCGGGTGGGCTAACTACTACAAGAAAGCCATGACTTACGGCATCTTCGAGGAACTCGACGGATGGCTGCGGCGCAAGCTGCGCTGCCTGATCTGGCGGAGGTGGAAGCGGGTTGTCACCCGAGCCCGCCGCCTGATCGCCTTGGGGTTCGTGGAGGCCAAAGCGTGGCGATGCGCCTGCAACGGGCGCGGACCGTGGTGGAATGCCGGAGCCGCGCACATGAATGCCGCCTACCCCGCCGCCGCCTTCGGGCGGATGGGGCTTATCTCTCTATTGGAAACCATCAAAATCCATGCCTGAAAACCATCACTTCATTCCAACCGCCGTGATACGGAACCGTATGTCCGGTGGTGTGGGGGGACGGCGGGGGTAACCTCGCCTCCCACCCGATCTGCGGGGGTTCCTCTCCGAAAGGTGCAAGCGCACAGGTCTGGCCAGGGGGCATGGGCGTCCCGCCCGTGTGGGGCGCAACCCTCCGATACGAATTCCTGTTTCCAAACGGGCGGGACGCCCGCTCCCCTTGGAGTCTGCACCTTTCGGCGATGCGCCCAAATCCGGAAGTGTGAATGGAAAGTTTCCTGTCTCGCGAGTTGCGAAACCGCCGCATTCCCGGCAATACTTCCCGACCTATGGAAAAAATCGTCGTCGCATATTCCGGGGGGCTCGACACCTCGGTCATTCTGAATTGGCTCAAGGATACATACGGGGCTGAGATCGTGGCGTTTTGCGCGGATGTCGGCCAGGGAGAGGAACTGGACGGGCTCGAGGAAAAAGCCCTGCGCACCGGCGCGGCCAAATGCTACGTGGACAACCTCCAGGAGGAATTCGCGAGAGATTTCATCTATCCGGTTCTCCAGGCCGGCGCGATCTACGAAGGACAGTATCTTTTGGGCACCAGCATCGCCCGTCCGCTCATCGCGAAGCGGATGGTCGAGATTGCCCGGGCCGAAGGGGCTTCCGCTGTCGCGCACGGGGCGACCGGCAAAGGCAACGACCAGGTCCGATTCGAGCTCACGGTCGCCGCGCTCGCCCCGGACATCGAAGTGATCGCCCCCTGGAGGGATGCCCGGTTTCGCGAGAAGTTCCCCGGACGGGCGGAGATGATCGCCTATGCCGAGGCGCACGGCGTGCCGGTCGCGGCAAGCGCCAAAAAACCGTATTCGATGGACCGCAATCTCCTGCACATCAGTTACGAGGCCGGAATTCTCGAGGATCCTTGGTATGATGCGGGTGACCTCAGGAACCGCGAATATTTCACCACGCTCTCGGTGTTGCCCGAGGATGCGCCGGACCAGCCGGAACTCGTCGAGCTGGAATTTGAAAAAGGCAATGGCATCGCGGTGAACGGCGAGCCGCTGGATCCTCTCGCCGTCATGCGCAAGCTCAACAAACTGGGCGGCATCCATGGGGTCGGCCGCGTGGACATGGTCGAGAACCGCTTTGTCGGCATGAAGAGCCGCGGCGTCTATGAAACCCCCGGGGGGGCGATTATCCATTTCGCCCACCGGCAGATGGAATCGCTCACGATGGATCGCGAGGTCATGCACCTGCGCGATGCCCTCATCCCGAAATACAGCACGCTCGTTTACAATGGATTCTGGTTCGCCCCGGAACGCGAGGCCATCCAGGCCCTCGTCACCGAATCCCAGAAAAATGTAACCGGCACCGTGCGGGTGAAACTCTACAAAGGCGGAATCCATGCCGCCGGACGGAAAAGCCCGCTCAGCCTCTACCATCCGCACATCGCCACCATGGAAGCCGACCCCACGCAGGCCTACAACCAGGACGACGCCACCGGATTCATCCGCCTCAACGGCCTGCGCCTCAAAGTGGCTTCAGGGGTCCACAAAAAATAGAGCCGGAAGTTCCGGCGGCTCAGGGCAGCTTTTTTCCGCGGGCCGCGCGAAGGATGCGATACCACGTGTCCCGGTCCATCTCGATTTCGGTGGCATGCGCCGCATTTCGGATATTCGCCGGTTGGACGCTTCCCACGACTGGCACAATCCCGGACGGATGGCGCAGCAACCAGGCCAGGACGATGACCGTCCGATCGCAACCGAATTGCGCCGCCGCCTCATCCAGCGCCGCGAGGACGGCCAGATGATGCTCCCTGTCCGGCGCATCCGGTTTGGGCTCCTGCCCTGAACCCACCCGGCCCTGGGCCAGCGGACTCCAGGCCATGGGAGTGATGCCTCGTTCGAGGCATTGATCCAGCGTTCCATCCGTGAAGCAGTCCAACCGCAGCGGATGGATCTCGACCTGATTGACCTGCAGGGCGAAGGGCAGCGCCTTCTGCACGGCGGAAACGAGAGAGGGGCGGAAATTGCTGGCCCCGAATTCCCGGACCTTCCCGGCGGCGCGCAATTCCGTGAACGCCCGCGCAATCTCCGCCGGATCAGCCAGAAAATCGGGCCGGTGCAGCATGAGCAAATCGATTCGCTCCAGGCGCAGCCGCTTCAAGGAGGCCTCCACGGACCCCAAAATGTGCTCATGGGAAAAATCGTAGCGGTGCGGCTGGCCGGGCGCCGGTTCATCCTCGAACCGAATCCCGCACTTTGTCGCGACGACCAAACGGTCGCGCCAGTCCGGATGCTTCTCCAGCGCATGCCCGAAGAGGCTCTCGCACGCCGTGTCTCCATAGATGTCGGCATGGTCGAAAAACGTGTAGCCCGCATCCACCGCCGCCTCGAGGACTTCGATGCCGCGCCGGATCACCGCGTCGTCCACGGCGGTCCGGTCCCATGAGCCGGAGAGGCGCATGCAGCCATAGGCCAGCCGCGTGACTTCCATGCCGCTGGTTCCGAGAAGTTGTGTCTTCATCGGAAAATTACATCATGCCCGCCCCCGCGGGGTCGAGGCCGCATTTCAACCGACAAAGGAAAAAAGGGCTGCCCATCTCAGTGCGGCGACCACTGCCAGTTGTGGATTTCGAGTCGGCTGGCGGAAGCGAAACCGCGACATCTTGAATCCACCGCACTCAGATGGACAGCCCTTAAGGAAAATGAACAGCCACAAAAATGCACAAGACGCACAAAAAGAGAGTGTTGAAAAATGCATTGCACTCATCCGAAAGGTGAAGTGGCAGGACTTTGGAAACATGCTGCGATCGGCTTGTTTTGATTTATCCGGGTTAGGATCAATACTGTTCACTTTGCCGCAAAACAGGAGCGCGGGCATCTTGCCCGCGACCGTCACCGATGCTGGCGGAACGCCATCTCCATTCTTAAGTGAACAGCATTGGGGTTAGGATGAGGTTTTCAGCGGGAGAGATCGCCCTGGCCGAGGAGCTTGAACCCCTCGCCGGCGAGAACCGAACCCGCGCACTCGTTGTCGTCCAAATGCATCGCCAGGACCGCGCGGTCGTGCGGCCTGACCAGCAGGGGGTAGCTGAAATACACATTCACCTCCGCCATCAGCAGGGCGGCCAGGACGCGGGCCAGGTCGCCGGGGCCTTCATCCAACTCCACAACGAGCAGCTCGCAATCGCTGAAAGGGATGTCCTGTTCACGGAAAAGTTCCGCCACGCGCTCGGGATCGCTCACGATGATCCGTCCGATCGCCGATTCCGAGGAATCCTGGATACTGAGCGCGAGGACGACGACATGGCTCTCATTGAGAAGTTTGACGATCTCCAGGAGGGCGCCCACTTTGTTCTGCAGGAAAACAGAGAACTGACGGACCTGGGGAGTATTGAGTTTCTCGGCGGTCGGAAGTGGCATTTTACTTGTAGGAATACACCAGACAAAAATCCGCTTTGTCTCCCTCGACCAGCTCCAGGCGCACGAGATACCGCCCGCTCGCATCCGGGAGCAGCCCGGCGGCAGCCGTTGAACCATCCTGAAAAAGTTCTCCCTCCAAGGGCCGGCCCTTTTCGTCGAAGAGCGTCACGGACAATTTCCGGGCCGGAGCCAGGGCCGCGGCGGAAAACCAATACGCATTCCCCGCAAAAAGATTCACCGCGAGGATTTGGGGTTTCCCCGGCTCCAGGACACCCGACCAGTATCCATCGCGGATCTTGTAGCCGTCGTTGGCAAAAGCGCCTGCAAGCTCCAACACTTTGCTGCGGGCGGTGGGGTTTTCGCGGGAGCCCGGAGTTTCCAGAGCGGAAAGGAGGGCGGCGGAAAGAAGAAAGATGCCGAGCGTTTTCATGATTCTTTGTTTCCCCTGGCAATATCGTTCACGAGCGAACTCATCGTGGCCGCGATGTCGTTCACCGCCTCCGGCGCGGGAGGCGTGCGGTCCTTCGTATGGACCAGAGCGAGGGTGTCCCGGAGCTTTTGTTGCACCTCGGCGACCAGCGGGTCTTGTTGCATGCGCTCTGGCAGCCTGCCCAACTCGGCCAGAAAATATTCCACGATCGCCGGCTGGCGAAGAAGCCCCGCGAGCCCCGGCGTGTAGTTTTTCGCAATGAAGCCCGAGGCTGCCTGCGTTCCACGAATCCAGGCGCCGACGGTGACGAGGATCACCAGATCCTTGTCTTTCTGTTCTGTCATCGACAGTTTCACCTCGTTCTGGGTGGCTTCCAACTCCTCGCGCAGGGCGGTCCAGTCATTGTTTTCCGCGAAGTCATTGATGCTGTTTCCACGTCCGAGGACACTCTGGCTGACATTGAGCTTTTTCGCGAGATTGATGATGTCCTTGCCCGTGTTCTTGACCCCCTGTCCATCCTGGGCCTCCACGGCAATGTATCCGTCGGCCACCAGGACCCCGAGCATGAAGGCCATCTGCTCGCGGCTTGCCGTGTTGCCCGCGGACGCGGGGGAAAACAACTGTGTCCAGTTCGGCTGTCCCTGCTCGTCCATCGCGGCGAAAAACTCGCCGGGTGTGGGAATGGTGACCGTCTCCGTGAGAATGGCGGACTGGATTTGTTCCTTCGTCAGCGGCTCGGTTGCCGCCAAGAGCCCGGCCAAGAAGAGCGCATGGACAGCTGAGAAAATGGCACCCCGAAATGACATGAACCACCTTTTACACCCTCGCTCCGAATATTGCCAGCGGCATTCCACATCCCGTTTGTCTATTCCCTGAAACCATTGCATGAATTCCTTGCCGGATTGCCCGCTTCCGAAACCGGCGGGATTCTCGTAGGCCACCCACCCTTCGTTCCGATTCCGCCGCATCCATGTTGTTGCGCAATTTATCGGCAGCGAGCCAGAGTTTGGCACCGGAGCCAAGATTGGCAGAGGAATCTTTGGTCTGGGAGCGGGACGGGTTGGCCACGATGGCGCGGAGCCTACCAGAAGAGGGCTCAGAGAGGGAATGCTGAACTTGGAGCATCTGCCGAAACCAATGTCCAGAATGCAAGGATAATCATCGTGGCGGCAGGAATCAATACGGGCCGGACGGCGCCGGTCCCTCCATGAGTTGAGGCCCGCCGGTTTGTCTTTAGCCTTTTGGGAGTTTATCGAGGGCGGCCTGGGGGACTTCCATGATACGGCGGCGTTTCCGGCGGAGTTGTGCGTCGGCGAGGAACTCGGCCTGGGCATCGAAGGGTTTTTCGCCCTCCGGGATCTGCCTGGGCGCGTAGCTCCCATCCGGCTGCATGACCTTGGCCTTGATGTTGTCTTTCCAGAACCATTCGAGAATTTCCTCGACATGCTCGACCATGCGATCCTGGACGACAGGAAAGACGGTTTCCACTCTCCGGAAAAGATTCCTGGGCATCCAGTCCGCGCTTCCGAGGAAAACTTTGGGGGTTCCGCCATTTTCAAAGCGAAAAATCCGGCTGTGTTCGAGGAAGCGTCCGACGATGCTCCGGACCTCGATCTTTTCGCTGACGCCCGGGATGCCGGCACGGATGGCGCACATGCCGCGCACGAGAAGGCGGATGGGAACTCCGGCGGCGGAGGCGCGGTAGAGGGCTTCGATGATCCCTTCTTCGACCAGGGAATTGATCTTGGCATAGATGCCCGAGGGGCGGCCCGCCTTGGCATGGTCGATTTCATTTTCGATCATTTGCTGGAAAGCGGGAAAGAGCGACCACGGGGCCACGAGGAGTTGGTTGAGGGCGGGAAATTTGGAAACGCCGGTGAGACAATTAAACGTTTCCGCCAGATCGCTGGTGATTTCCTCGCGGCATGTGAGCATGCTGAGGTCCGTGTAGATTTTCGCCGTCGAGGGATGGTAGTTGCCGGTTCCGAGGTGGGCGTAACGCCGGATGCCATCGCCCTCGCTGCGGATGATGAGCATGGCCTTGGCGTGGGTTTTGAGCCCTGCGACCCCGTAGACCACGTCCACCCCGGCCTCGCGCATCATGCGCGCCCACTTGATATTGGCGGCCTCGTCGAAGCGGGCCTTGAGTTCGATGACGGCGGTGACCTGTTTCCCGTTCCGGGCGGCTTCGATGAGGGATTGGACGATCGGGGAATCCGAACTCGTGCGATAAAGCGTCTGCTTGATGGCGAGAACGGCGGGATCCTCCGCCGCCAGCGCGAGGAGATCCACCACGGTCTGGAAATTATCGTAGGGATGGTGGAGGAGGATGTCGCCTTTGCGAATGTGGAAAAAGATGTCGCTCTCGGTGTCGAGCGAGACGACCGTGCAGGGCGAAAACCGCTTGTAACGGATCTCCGGGCGGTCGATCTGCAGGGCCAGCGGCATGAGCCTGGAAAAATTCAACGGGCCGTCGATCCGGAAGACATCCTCCTCCTCCAGGTTGAAAATCTCCAGCAGCCGGTTCACCACGCGGGGGGGGCAATCGTCCTGCACCTCGAGCCTGACGGCGGCCCCGCGTTTGACTTTGCGGAGTTCTTCCTCGATGGCATGCAGGAGATTCTGCGCCTCCTCCTCGTCGAAGTAGAGATTGCTGTTGCGGGTGATCCGGAAAGGGTGGGAGCCCTTGACGGTGACTCCCCGGAAAAGCGAGGCGACATGTTCCTGGATGATGTTGCCCAAAAAGACATAGTCGTCGCCGTTTTCGCTTTGGGAAAACGGCACGACACGGGGAAGAATCCTGGGGGCCTGGACGACGGCGATGTCTGTCTCCAACCCGTCGCCCTCCAATTCCACGATGACGTTCAGGCTCTTGTTCAGGAGCTGGGGGAACGGGTGCGAGGGATCCACCGCAATCGGCGTGAGCACCGGGTAAACGGTCTTCTCGAAAAACCGCGCGAAATGTCGGCGCTCGTGTTCCGGAACATTCGGGTAGGTGTGGAAACGGATGCGTCGGGCTTCGAGGGCCGGCATGATCCGCTCCCTCCAGCAAAGATATTGGTCGTCGACCATCTTGCGCGTGCGTTCGCTGACGAGAGCCAGCGTCTCTCCGGCGGAAAGGCCGTCCGGCCCGGCTTCGGACGAATGGGTCTGCCTCTGTTGCTTCAGGCCGGCGACCCGGACTTCGAAAAATTCATCCAGATTCAAGCTGACGATGCAAAGGAACTTCAGGCGCTCGAGAACCGGATTGGACTCATCGATGGCCTGGTCCAAAACCCGCTGGTTGAACTCCAGCCAGCTCAATTCGCGATTGATGTAAAGCGCCCTGTCGGAAAAGTCCATGTTCCCATGCTGGGATTTGCACGGCTTTGGTCAAGGGGAGAATTGGGAAGATTTCGGAACGAAGGTTTTTCTTGCGCGGCATTGACCTCGGCCCCAGGACTGCTATGGTCGGGCCCAACGGTTATGAATTTGAACAACTTGACTTCATTTGCAGCAGAACCTTCTTCCGCAAAGAACATCCTTGCAAACGATGTGGAAATTTCCGGGACGTTGAAGTTCGACAACGAATTGATTTTTGACGGCAAACTGGACGGCGAGATCATCTCCGAGGGGGTCCTGACACTCGGAAAAAACGCGCAGGTCAAAGGGGAGGTCAAGACCAAGGCGGTCACCGTCCACGGCACGGTCAACGGAAACATCTCGGTGAGTGAGCGTTGCGAACTGAAGGCGAGCTCCCAATTGAACGGCGACTTGAAAGCCATGCGCATCGTGATCGAGGAAGGCGCGACCTTTATCGGAAAATCCGAGGTCACCTCTGCCAAGACCCAGGGAGCGGGCGCTCGCCCGGTGGCTCCAATGGTTGAAACGGCACGCGGAAAGTCCGCCGAAGTCTCGGCCTGATCCCCGCATGCCCCGTCTTCCGCAGAAGGCGAAATTCCAGTGTCCGGGTTGCGGTTTTTCCCAGCTTGAGCCGCTCCACCTGATCTCGACATATTGTCAATCCTGCGGGGACTATTACGAGGTTCGAAAAAGGGCTTGTGCGAAATCCCCCTTTCCCGCCTCAATTTCCGGCACGGTGGCAGTCCTTTGTCACCGGTGCGGAACAACCCACCCCGTTTCTCCCCATGCGGTAAACACTCTTTGTCCCTGCTGTAATTCCGCCATCGAATTGGGGGACAGGACGATTCTCTCGGCAACCTCGCGCCAGGTGGACACCCGTGGAAAGCTTGCCATAGGCCCTGCAGGAAGCCTGAGTAGCTCATGGATCGTTTGTGGATCAGCCGACATACAGGGCCGCATTGTCGGCACGCTGAGAGCCGAAGGCGAGGTCCACCTTGCGACCGGCCGCGTTTGCGCCTGCCGGATCATTGCCCCGTCGGTCTTCATTGAAAAGAACGCACGGGCGAGTTTCACGCTTCCCGTGGAGACCGGATATCTGGAGGTGAGGGGACACCTTGCCGGGATCGTCCATTGCCGGGGGGTTGTTCATGTGCGCCGTGGCGGACGCCTGGAGGCCGAGGTCCATGCGCGATCGGTGAGGGTGGAAAAGGGAGGGGCACTCCTCGGCTCCTGCCACGTGGACGGAGCCCAGCCGGATGAATCCGGAAAATCTTTCCCGGATCACCGGGAGGCCGTGTGGCCCGGGCACCTCTGCCCGGCTTTTTGATCCGATCACCAGAAGCTCTGGGGAACCTGGATCTTGTCTCCGGGCTTGAGCTTGATATCCTTCGAGGGGTCCTTGCGGACATCCTTGATGTTGATGATGGTGACTTTTCCGTCTCTCAGGAGCTTGACCTTCGACTGGTCGGCATATTCCGTGAATCCCCCTGCGGCGGTAATGGCGCCGAGGACGGTGAGATCGGCCGTGAATGGCACCCGCTGCTGGGACCTGACATCTCCTCCCACATCCACAAACCGTGCGGCATTCGGGACCGCCAGGGTGATCGAGGGGTTGGTGTAGATCTGCTGGGATTTGTAGGTGCTTTCAATCGCGCTCTGCAATTGGGACTGGGTGGCCCCGGCGGCCCGGACCTTGCCAATGTGGGGCATGTTGATGAATCCATCGCCGTCGACCGTGTATACTCCGGCCACCTGGCTGATGTCCTGGGGGGGCACGCCTCCAATGCGGATTTCTATCTGATCTCCCTCGCGAAGCACCGCATCCTGCCCCCATGCGGGCGGGAGGAGGGCGAGGGCGCCAAGGAACGCCATAAGGCAGACTTTAGTATGCATCTTCTTCTGATTCGTTTTTGGCCGGGCCCGATGAGGCGATCGCTTGTTCCTTTTTCTTGCGGGCGGCTTTGCGCCGGTCGTTTTTTCCGCCCTTGTGATAGTAGTTGTAATAGCTGGTGTAATACTCGTAGTGCTGGTCGTGGCGCACGTCCACGTTGTTGAGCACGACCCCCAGGATGGTTCCTCCCACGTTGGCAACAGCCAGCTTGACCCGTTGGAGCATGGCGCGCGGGAAACGCCTGTGCTGCACGACGATGATCGTGAGGTCCATGGCGCTGGACAGGACGGAAGCGTCGCTCACCCCGAGAATGGGGGGGGAGTCGAAGAAGATGATGTCAAACCGGCCCTTGACCTCCTCGATCAGTTCGACCATGCGCTGGGAATTCAGGATGCCCACCGCATCGTTCGGCAACTGGCCGCTCGTCATCAGGTAAAGATTGTCGATTTTGGTGAGGTGGACGACCTCTTCCAGGTCGATTTCCGTCGTCAGGTAATCGCTCAGCCCCGCTTCGTTTTCGATTTCGAACAGGCGGTGCTGCGAGGGGCGGCGCAAGTCGGCATCCACGACCAGGGTCGTATAGCCGCCCTTGGCAAACGTATAGGCCAGGTTGATGAGGGTCGTGGATTTTCCCTCACCGGCGCCGCCGCTGATGATCGTGATCGTATTGGCGTCCGGAGATTTCCGGTTGAATTCGATGTTCGTGCGCATGATCCGGTAAGCTTCCGCGTCCGGGTTGTCGTCCGAGTCGTTGATGAGCAGGGTGATGTTCTTGGGGATGACCGCCAGGACCGGAACTTGGAGGAATGTCTCCACGTCCTCCATGGTCTTCACGCTCGTGTCGAGGTATTCGATGAAAAAGGCGAGGCCGACGCCAAAAACCAGACCCACTACCACGCCAAGCAGGATGTTGAGTATCACGCGGGGGCGCGAGGGACTGCTCGCCGGCTCGGCGCGCTCCCAGATGATCGCGGGGTTCTGCGGCATCTTGCGTTGCATCGATTCCGTGGAGAGTCGCATCACGGCCGCCTCGAGAACATTCTTCGCCTGGATGTAATTGTTTTTCGCCTCGTAGTAGCTGGCCGCGCGTGTCTTGGATACCGACTGGGCTTCCTTGGCTTCGGCGAGGCGGTTTTCGAGTTGGTGCAGGGAATCTTCGGCGATCTGGATATTGGCGGCGAGGCTCGATCGAAGCGACTTGATCTGATCCCTGAGTTGGCGGCCTGTCTCTTCCTCTTTCTCCCGGTTGCCCTTGACGACCGGGTGGTTGGCGCCCAGGCCTTCTCCCCGATTGACGACCTGGGCCACGACGGCATCCTGGTATTGCGGGAGCAGCCGCAAGATCGTCGGGTCCTCGATTTCGAGCGTCGTGATGCTGCGCATCACCTGGTCGTCTGTAAGTTTGGCGATTTGATCGTATTTGGCACGGAGGGAAGAGACCCTCAGCCTTTCCGTGCTGACCTGTTGCTCGACAGATTGGTAGACCTCATTGGCAACATCCCTGGGATCCTGCAGGGTGTCCGGGCTGAAATCCGGGATTTTGTTTTCCGTCCGGATCCTGGTCGCCTCGCTCCGCAAATCGTCAACCTTTTTGCGCTGCTTTTCCACTTCGTCCTGAAGTTGGGCCAGCGACTTTGCGACCATCTGCTGCTGGTCTTCGATCCGCTTCTTCTGGTATTCCTCGGCGATCCGGTTTGCGATTTCCGCCGCCTCCTGCCGGTCGGTGCTCATGACGATGATCTGGATCAGTTCGGTATTCCGGATTTCCCGGACATCGATCATGCTGCGGAGCCGGAAGTAGGCCTGCTCTTTGTTCGTGAATCCAAAAGTTCCCCGCCAGCGTTGTTCCAACCCGAGGGAGTCGATCACGGGATAGAGCATTTCTTTCCTCTGAATGATTTCGAACTGGGTCGTTAAAAAGCGGGGATCGAACCCGACACCGGCCTGCCGGTCAAAGACTTGTATGAGGGTGTCGTTCTGCTTCACCTGCATCGTGACGGTCGACGCATATTCCTTCGGCATGAAGTAGGTCACGATTGCGGCGGTGAGAACCACCAGAAAAAAAACCAGAATAATGAGCGGGAGACGGACGCGGATGACGCGCCAATAGTCGAGGAAGTGAAGCTTCAGTTCACCGCTGTCATTGTTGTTCATGTAGTGCGCAAGATGGTGGGAAATTCAGGCAGCGGATGGACGGATTCAAGCTAGCACAAGGAACCCGACGCGCAAGACTTGATGAGATGCGCCAGGGCAGCGTTTGACGAGCCGCCTCAAAAGTTGAGATTGGCTCCTACGAAGACGACGTTCCGGGTATATTCGAAGGCGATGTTTTGCGGCGCCATCACGTCGACAAATTGATAGCCGGCGCTGAGTGAGGCGGTGCGGTTGATTTTGAAATTCACGCCCAGCGCGACGTCGAAAATCGTCTCGGTAAAAGTATCGATGACTCCGGACTGGTCGAAATAATCCACTCCGAAATTGAAGCCAAGATTGGCGGAGATCCTCGGGGTGAAGGCATGGGTGACCGCGATGCCGGTCCGGAATGTCTGGCGTTGGGTCACATTCGTCAGGCCGGAGGGTTCGGTTCCGTAGCGGGCATTCCATGAGAGCGTCGAGGCCGGGCCGAACTGGTAGCTCAGGTTGGATTCTCCGTAGGGCCCGAAATAGGTGGAATTGCCGTCCACCGGATTTTGGTTGAAGCGCTGTTCGAGGCCGAGCCGGGCGGTCCACTTGAAGCGCGGGTTGAAGATCTGGTCGAAACCGACGAGCGCGAAGTTTCCGAAGCTGTTCAGGTCCGCCCCGCCGGTGTAGATGATGGGATTGGCGCGATATTCCGCGACGACCGTTGTCTTGGGAAGAAGGAGCCAGCGGAACGATTGCTTGAAGGTGGAAGACCAGAACGACAGGGTGTCATTCAACTCGTCCTCGAGGTAGTAGTTGGCGTAGCCTTGGTAGCCGGTCACTGTGGAGAACTTTTCACTCCACTGATAGGCGCCTTCAACGGAGCTGTTGGCATAGATATAGTCTCCGTTCACCCGGTTGGTGCCGCCGATGATGTTCGTATCCGGCTGGGACAAGTAGGCGATCGTCGTGTTGCCGGACAGGGTCAATCTCGGCGTGGCGAGATAGACGGCCTTGAGGGCGAACCGCCCGTTAAAATCCACCTTGTCACCCGGCCGGGTGTAGTAATAGGTTATCCCGCCGCCCAAGTTCGCGCTCAACTGGAGTCTCGGGCTGCCGAACTGGTAATCCACCCCGGCGGCCCAATTCGTGTAGAAACTTTTGCTGGTGTTTGTGCGCGTGGTGAAAAGGTTGTCGTCGTAGCCTTCCCGGACGGAAAAAGTGTATTTGAACGGGCTTCCTTCGAACAGGCCGAGAGGGCTCAAATTCGAATCTTCTTCTTCCTCCCCGAGCGGACGTTCTCCGATATCCGACGAGTAGTCGGAGGGAGTCGGCGCCAGATAAAAGCTGGCCGGGACACGGTTTTGTTGTGCCCTCAGACTTCCGGTTGCCGAAAGCGATGCCAACGCGAAAGCGAGGAGTGCCGGAATAAAACGAATGGTCTTCATAAGCGGTAAATTGGCGTTGTAACGCCCATGCCGGACTTGGCAACACATTTAGAGAAAAATATTCGACAGGGAGCCTGTTTGCGAAGGAGATCATTTCGTCCGTTGGCGGAGCGCCCGGAGCCGTTGGGAGGAGAACTTGGTCCCGGGGACGGCGAGAGCGACTTCGTAGGCCCGGATGGCCTCGGCGGTTTTTCCTGATCCTTCCAGAAACAAAGCGTGGTATTCATGGACGGCGGGGTTGCCGGGATCGAGGCGGATCGCTTCGATATGCGCCATCTCGGCAGCCCGCTTTTGCCGGAGATTGGTGAGCGAAATGGCAAGCATCAGTTGATTCCACCGCTCGTTGGGATCGAGTTCGGTCGATCTGCGGAGGTGATAGGTCGAAAGGACGTGGTTTTCCCTGGGATTCTTCGAGGACGGAGCTCCCTGGAGCAGCGCCTCCCCGAGCAGTCGGCGGAGGCGCGAATGGTAGGGAGCAGCGGTCAGGCCCTGGCTGGCCATCTCCGCGGCCCGGGCGAAATCTCCTTGGATCAGCGCATTCTCGGAACGAAGCGAACTCCACTCCGCCCCGGAGTGCTGGAAGAGCAGGCCAGCGAGAAAAACGCCGCACGCGCAGGAAGCCATTCCCGCCAACCAACGCGCCCCCCGTCTTTTGCCCGTGCAACCCCATGGCGCAACACCCGAATTGGCCGCAAGACCGGCGCATGCGGCTGCGAGAAGAGCGTTCGCGGGGATCTGCATGTTGAAATCGAAGAACGAGTGGGCCGCGAAGGCGGCCAGGGCCGACAAGGCTCCAATCCCGAAGGCGGCGGAGTTGCTCTGCGGCCGGCTGGCAACCGACATCCGCTGTCTCAGGGCGTCCACAAATCCCAGGAAACCCGCCCTCCAGTTGAGGAGGAATGCGGCCAGGATGAACACAAGCCCGATAAAGCCGAAATCCGCCATCGCCTGCGCCCAGTCGTTGTGGGCAAACGTGTCGTCAGCATTCGACGAGTAATCGCGCAGCCGCCGGGAAAGCTGGGTGAAGGAGCCGGCCCCGGTTCCGATGAGCGGTTCGAGTTGTGCCTGCCGGAGAGCGGCGGGCCAGAGGTTCGTCCGGTAGGAATCCTCCATGATTCTGCTCATTCTCGCCTGGGCGGTCATGCTCTGGGAAAAAAGATAATATCCCCCGCCCAAGCCGGCTGTGAGAATCGCCAGAGTCGCCAGGAGAATCACCAGCCTCCTGTCCCGCGCGCCGACTCCCAACGCGATCAGGCTCAGGGCAAAAAATGTGACCAATCCCGTTCCCAGGCCGATCATCCCGCCCCTGCTGAGAGTCAAAACCGTGCCCGCGACGCAGGCGGCAGCCACATAAGCCAGGACGACCTTGACCCAAACTGCGGTCCGTCCGAGGCAGGCCATGCCCAGCGAAAGAAACGTCATCCCGTTCAGAAACCAGGCCAGATGGTTGGCGTTGAGAAAAATCCCGTGCCCCCGCGCGCAGGCGGTCGCTTCCGGCTTGCAATACCAGGATCGCATCTGCTCGCTGAACCACGGAAACGGCCAAAAATAGCCGGGTTCGGAAAACTGGATGGCCGCGACCACGACTTGCCCGAGAGCGGAGAGCAAAAGGAGCGACACGAAGACGTGGCGCGAAGCCGGAGACGTCACGACGCAGGAGCAAAGGCAATAGACCGCCACGCACGCCGTCACGAGAAAGGTGTAGAATACAGCCAGATCCTGACCGGGAGTGTTCAGCGTCCTCCACAAGAGGAACCCTCCCGCCCCAAGAGTGGCGATCACGGCCGCCGGTTGGGGCGGCACCGCGCGCTTCCAAAACACGGCTCCCACGCCGAGGAGCCCGGCCACGGCAACGAGCGCGTAGCAGGGAAGGCTGAAGACGGCCCGCATCAACCCGCCGTAAACGGATTGCGCCGCAATGATCGCGAGAGCGAGCAGGACGGCAACAAGGATGCGCATAACACCAGCCACAATGGGGGAGAATGGCCGGTTTGCTCAACTCCGAATATCCGCTGTCGCAAAACGATTTTCCAGATAGAACCGAACACCGGAAATGGAACTGACAGAAAAATTCCTCGTTTCGTTGTGCGGTTGGCCGGCCTTCAAGGAAGCCCGCGCGATCCATGCCGCCGGACGGGTTTCGGAGGCCACATATGCGGCTCCCGTGTTGAAAGGGAAGGTGGTCTCGCAGGGAAAACCCTTCCTGGCCGGGCTGAAAATCCGCAATGCCGTCGATGTGGAGAACCTTTGCCCGTGCCGGGATTCGAGGGTCCGTGGCATCATCTGCGCGCATGCCGTTGCGGTCGGGATCGCGGTGCTGCATCCCGCGGAAAAGAAAGCCCCCGCAACGGCAACTCCCGTGCCTGCAAGGCAAAACCCCACGACGGAAATCCCCCGAATCCAACTCGCGCTGGAAGGTTCGTTGCGGCACCTCGATGCGGAGATCTCTTTCGGTTACTCCGGGCCGGGGGTTGCCAACCGTGAGGCGGAAGCCGCCGCGTTGCGCGAACTGATCTCGTGCGGGTTTGTGGATTTTCACGGAAAAGCGGCGTTGAAGGGCGAGGCGGCGGTCCTGAGGTTTTTCTCTTCGACTCTCCCGCGACTCCGGAACAAATGGACGGTCAGGGAGGGCGGGCGTTTCCGGCATGTCACGCGCGACATCGTCCGCATCGAGCCGCGGTTCGCGCTCAGGGAAAAAGAGGACGGCTGGCTGGATTTCCACATCCATTTCACGGCGGGCAACGAGGCGGTGCTCCCGCATCGGGAAGTCCAGCGGCTCCTGCAAGGCGGCTCCCCTCAACTGCGGCTCAAGGGCGGGCGCGTGGCCGTGCCGGACGCGGATCTCGCGGCGGATATCGAGGAGGTTCTCCGCGATGCCGCTCCCCTCCAGGAACGCGGGATCTATCGGATTCCAGGCTCGCAGCGCGCCTACCTCGAGGCCTGCATCTCCGGATGGACAGGGGCCGACGGGGCCGCCATTCAGGTCGCACCCTTGAAGCCCGGCCGCTTGAAGGGCCTCCTCCGCCCATACCAGATCGACGGCGCGGGGTGGCTCCTTTTCCTGGCGCAAAAAAATTCCGGAGGTCTGCTGGCCGATGAGATGGGGTTGGGAAAAACCGTCCAGGCTCTCGCCATGATGGGCTCCCTGCCGGGGCCGCACATGGTCGTCTGTCCGTCTTCGCTCGTCTGGAACTGGCGCCGGGAAGCGGAGAAGTTTGTTCCCGGCCTCAAGGTTCTCGCGATCGAGGGCGCGGAACGAGAAGGGCTTTTCGGCGCGATCCCCTCCTCGGACATCGTCGTCACGAGCTACGCCCTGCTCCGGCGCGACATCGGGCGATACAGGGGGCGCCCATTTTCCACCCTGGTCCTCGACGAGGCCCAGCACATCAAAAACCCGGACAGCCAAAATGCCAAAGCCGCCTGCGCCCTTCAGGCGGGTGCCCGATTCATCCTCACCGGGACCCCGCTCGAGAATTCCCTCCGCGATCTGTGGTCGCTCTTCGATTTTTTGCTGCCCGGATATCTCGGGAGCAGGAAGGATTTTCAGGAACGGTATGAGAAACCGCTTCTGGAGGGCGGGAGCGGCCCGCTCTGGGACCGCCTCAACCGCCGGGTCCGCCCGTGGATGCTCCGCCGGAAAAAATCCGACCTCCTTCCCGAGCTGCCGGACAAAATCGAACAGGTCGTCGAGGTCGAGCTCTCGCCCGCGCAGAAAGCGGTTTATACCCAGCTCCAGATCGCGGCGCGGGCCGAGGCCGATGCCATGAAAGAATCCGGAGGGGCCGCCCGCATGCGCGTGCTCACCGCCCTGCTCCGCCTCCGCCAGGCCTGTTGCGACCTGCGGCTTCTCGGCCGGGAAACCCCCGGGGACTCCGCGAAATTGGACGCCCTGCTGGAACTCGTCGGCGAGGCTGTGGACGGCGGGCACCGCGTGCTCGTCTTCAGCCAGTTCACCGCCATGCTCGACCTCATCGCCCCCGCTCTCGACAAAGCCGGCTTCGCCTGGTGCCGCCTCGACGGCTCGACCAAGGATCGCGCGACCGCCGTTGAAAAGTTCCAGTCCGATCCCGCCATCCCGGTTTTTCTGATCAGCCTCAAAGCCGGCGGCACCGGCCTCAACCTCACCGCCGCCGACACCGTCATCCACTTCGACCCGTGGTGGAATCCCGCCGCCGAGGCCCAGGCCACCGACCGCGCCCACCGGATCGGGCAAACCCGTGTCGTCACCTCGATCAAACTCATCGCCCGCGATACTGTCGAGCATCGCGTCATCGCCATGCAGGAAAAGAAACGGGCCCTCATTTCCGGCCTCCTCGACGCGGAAATGCCCGCCCTTACCAGCGAAGACTGGCGGGAACTTCTCGCGTGATCGCACGGGGCTCCGCCGGCCTGTCGGAGCCTTCGAAGGAGATCCGCTTTGCGGCCTGCGGCGCGCGGAAATTTTAGCCATCCCGACAGGGAACCCTTGCCAGCGGGATGGTTTTATCGGAACTTTCCGGACATGGCCGCGCATGCGGGGCCCACTTCTTGCGCCATGACGATTTCCCAATACGACGCGCTGGTCTGCGGAGGCCCGACGCGTTGAGCCGAACCGCAATGCAAGACGTTTGGAACACCGAATCCCTGGCCGCTTTGGACAAGGCCCATTGCTGGCATCCCTTCACCCAGATGAAAGCGTGGTGCGCGGAGGACCATGAGCCGGTCATCCTGGTCGAAGGCGAGGGGGCGACTCTCAGGGACAGCCGCGGGCGCGAATACCTCGACGGAAATTCCTCGATCTGGACGACCATCCACGGGCACGGGCACCCGAAAATCACCGCCGCCATCCGTGATCAACTTGCCCGGGTGGCCCACGTTTCCTTCCTCGGAACAACCAATGCCCCGGCGGTGGAACTGGCCGGGCGACTCGCGGGGCTTTTCCCTCCCCGGACTCTTTCCCGCGTCTTTTTCAGCGATGACGGGTCGACCGCGATCGAGGCGGCGATGAAAATGGCGATCCAGTTCTGGCAGTTGGGCGGCGATCCCGCCCGCAAGCGTTTCGTCGCATTCGACCAGGCCTATCACGGAGACACCGCCGGCGCCGCGAGCCTCGGCGGCATCGGGGCATTTCACGATCGCTTCGCGGGTCATCAGTTTCCGGTAGACCGGATTTCCTGCCCGGAGGAACTCGACCGGATTCCGTCCGGAGAGATCGCGGCGGTCGTCATCGAGCCGCTCATCCAAGGGGCCGCGGGAATGCGTGTCTGGCCGCGGGGGCTTCTGCGCCGGCTGCGCGGGAAGTGCGACGCCACCGGCGCGCTCCTGATCCTCGACGAGGTGCTGACCGGATTTGGCCGGACCGGGACGATGTTCGCCTGCGAACAGGAAAATGTGATCCCGGATTTTTTGTGCATTGCGAAGGGGCTCACCGGGGGATATCTGCCGCTTGCGGCCACGCTCACCACCGAGAGGGTTTTTTCCGCGTTTCTCGGCGAGTTCGACGAGCAGAAGACTTTTTATTACGGCCACAGCTACACCGGCAACGCGCTTGGCTGCGCCGCCGCCCTGGCGGGCCTCGATGTCTTCCGAGAGGAAAAAGTCCTTGAAAAACTGCAGCCGAAAATCGCGGTGATGGCGGATTCGCTCGGGGAACTGAAAGGTCATGCGTGTGTCCACGAAATCCGACAATGCGGATTCCTGGCCGGAATCGAGGTCAGGGATCGCGGCGGGGAAGTTTTCCCCTGGCAGGCGCGGACCGGCGGGAGAATTTGCGAAGCCGCCAGGAAGCACGGGCTCCTCACGCGACCGGTCCTCGACACCATCGTCCTCATGCCGCCCCTGTGTACGAGTGAAAGCCAGCTGCGGAGCGCGGTGGCGGCGATCGGGCTCGCCATCGGGGAAGTCTGCGGCGGGTGATGGCTACGCCGCGGACGAGGCCATCGGCCGTTCCGAGGTTTTCTGATGGACCGACAGATAATCCTCGAAGACCTGAATGGCGTTGCTGCGCTGAAGCCTTTGGCTTTGATCTTCCATCTCCAGGCGCTCGGAGCGGTCAGCGAGGTCGATTCTTACCTTTCCCTGCATGAGAAGAGGAATGACGAGCCCGTAGATGTCATCCCGGACATAACCCGCGCCGAACAACTCGTTGAGCTTGGCGGAAAGCGTCACCGCGGCCTCCTCGCGGGCTGCCAAGTCGCCGGGAAGGGATTTTTTCAGCCGGAGCTTGATCTTGTCGGATGAAATAAGGGATGGCATGGGAGCACGAAATACATTACGGGTTCCGGGCAAGCCCGCAACGGAGAATATCGCGCAGGGGGATCCGATTGGCAAGTCAGGTCCCGGCTTCCTCGCCGCGAAGTTCCAGCGCGCGTTGGATGATTTCTTCGATGAGGTTGTTGGGACAACTGGCTCCGGCGGTGACGCCAATGGTCAGCGGGCGATCCAGGGGGAGCCAGTCCGCGGAGCGGATTTCCGATTTCCGGTGAAGATCGAAATGGCGGATCTCGCGGGCCGAGACGAGGCATCCGGCATTCCGGACAAACCATGTCGGGTATTTCTTTTTGCCGATTTCCACGAGATGGGTGGTGTTCGAGCTGTTGTAGCCTCCGATGACGATCAGGAGATCCAAGGGCTCCCTGAGAAGCTGGAAGAGGGCATCCTGCCGCTCCTGGGTGGCCCCGCAAATGGTGTCGAAATAGCGGAAGTTCGACGCGCTTCCGCCATCGCGGCGCGCGACGGCCTCCCTCAGAAGCGATTGGATGGTTTCCGTCTCGCTCCGGAGCATGGTGGTCTGGTTGGCCACGCCGAGGCGCTCCAGGTGGATCGTGGGATCGAATCCCGGGCTCATGGCTCCTTCAAAATGGCCCGCAAATTCCGCCGGATCACCGCCCTTCTCCACAAAATCGCAGACCCGCCGGGTCTGCTCCAGGTCGAGGACGACGAGGTAATGTCCGGTGCCGTCCGGACCCAGCGCCCGGGAGGCCGTCGCGCGGGTTTCCTCATGCGTGGCCTTGCCGTGAATGATCGAGGTCACCTGCTCCGCGGCGTTTTGCCGGACGCGTTTCCACACGCTCATCACATCGCCGCACGTCGTGTCCACCACCTGGCAGCCGCGATCACGGACCAACTGGACGGTTTTCACCTCGGCCCCGAAGGCGGGCACGATGACCACGTCGCTGGCATCGAGCCGGCCGATCTCCTCGGTGGACGGACGGGGATCGAGGTGCCGGATCCCCAGGGCCGACATCTGCGCGTTCACGTCCGGGTTGTGGATGATTTCGCCGAGCAAAAAAATCCGGCGGCCGGAAAAGACCTTCCCGGCCGCGTAGGCCAGATCGATCGCGCGCTCCACCCCGTAGCAAAACCCGAATTGCTTCGCGAGCCGGATCGTCGTCTTCCCGGTTTGCAGCACGCCGCCCCGGGCGCGGATCCTTTCCACCAGCGCGCTCCTGTAGTGGCTCTCCACCTGCGCCTGCACATGGGACATCACGTCCGGTGTGCGCAGGTTCATGCGCGCGGGGGGGGGTGCGCCGGGTTTCATGGAAAATCCGGCAATGGCCAATCGCGTGGCGCCTGACCGGGCGCGCGGGGGAGGGAGAACGGACGTCCCGTCCGTTTGGAGGCCGGGCAGACAAACAGGGGGGGCACCGCGCACGCGCAGGCCCCCTGGATACGACTTGCTGTGGAAGGCTTCCTCATTCGTTGCCCGCTTTTGATCACACCTGCAGGGAGAACACGGGGGATTGTGCAGCCTGCCGGATCAGGGCTGGTCGCGGGGAATATCGTTCGGATCCTTCTTGAAGACCGCCGGAGAGATCGTGAAGGATTTTGGCGGATCCGGATCGTTGTAGTCCTGCGGACGGGACGGATTCTTCCCGAGCGTCTCGTCTTCCGGCTGGGTCTGGGCGATGTTCACCGGAGTTCCGATCCTGACGATTTCGAAGAATTCGCGGGCCGCATTTTCATGCAGCCTCAGGCATCCGTGCGTGCGGGGAACCGGCCAGACCGATCCCATATGGAACCCATAGCCGGGAGAGAAGCCGACCCAATATTGCATGGGGAAGCCGATGTAGCGATACCCGCCGCCCGGTCGCTGCGAACTGGTGCCTGCAATGATGGTGTCGCTATTTACCCAAAACCCGTAGGAGCCGGAACGTTTGTTTTCGATCTTTTCGATGACCCGGAAGGTCCCTCTTGGCGTCGGCTTGGCCGGAGTGCCGATAGCGGTGGCAGTGACAAGCAGGGGCTTGTTGCCCTCCAGCACATAGACCATCCGGTTTTGCAGGGAGACCTTCACGCGGACATTGGACGGGTTTTTCGGTTTGTAGCCGACAGGGTCATAGACCGGACGGATCTTCATCGCCTCGCATCCCGTGAGTGCCACGGCGGAGATCGCCAGCAGGATCAAAAATTTATTCTTCATGCAGCCATGTCAAAAGGCGAAAAACGCGGGTTTGTCAAATGGTGGTTGAAGAAATAAGCGGGATTGCAGCCTGCGGACAGCCCGTTATTGTTTGAAAATGTATCAAGAGCACGACTTCCATTACGCGATGGAAAACACACGGGTGGTGGTCAGTCCCCAGAGCGGGATCGAGACCTTCGGGACCACGCGTTTCCATTTCTCCCTCGTCAGCGAGCTGCTGGACCAGGTGGATACGGTCCGGATCCGGAACGGACGCATCGAGGCGGAGCGGCCGCGCATCGTCTCCCCCCACCATTTCAGCAAGCTGCTCCTCGACGGTTTCGGGGATGACGCCCGCGAATACGCCGATTGGATCGAGTCCAACGGCTCCACATTCAAGATCTTGCGCTACGGTTTCCAATTCCGGAAAACCGATCTTTCCGAGCAGGTGGTCCGCGAGCCGATGGAAACCGCCCTGGAGCGTTTGAAGGAGAAAATCGACACTGGAGCCGATCCTTTGGCGGCACTGATTGCCGGTGTGGACGATGCCTGGGAGGTCTGCCTGCTCAAATTCTCGATGGAAATGATCCAACGCTCGGCAGGGGGCAATGTGGACGAGTGGAAACGGCGGGGGTTGATATGATTTCAGCGTTTCCATTTTCCCGCCGCATTGCGTAGGATTGGTCTTCATGATTGCCAGAGCCCTTGTCATTCTGTTCCTCGTTGCCGCCATTCTGGGCGGGACGGCCTATTTCGCCTACGAGCTGTATCTCAAACCCAAGAAGCTCGATGTGGAGGAGAAAAAAATGGCGGAGATCGCCCCCCCGACCCCGCCCCCGGATCCCAGCTTGTCGGCTTTCGAGAAACTCAGGCCGGTTTTGGAACTCGATACGACGGAGGCCCAATCGGCGATATCGGCTTTTCTGGAGAGCTATCCGGAATCGCCCGTGGCTCCTGCCGCCAGGGCGGCGCTGGGCCGGATCAACGCGGCGCAGATCCTGTCCCCATCCCCGTCTCCGGACAAGACGGCCTATTCCGTGGCGAGGGGGGACTCCCTCGTCAAGATTGCCGCGAAATTCAAAACCAACGCGGAATTGATCTTCCGCGTCAACGCCCTGCAAACGATCAATCTCCAAATCGGGCAGGAGCTGGTCATTCCCAAACTCGACGTCTCCCTGGTGGTCGATCGGGCAGCCATGACGGTCACGCTTCAAAATGCCGGGGTCTTCGTGCGGGAATACCCGGTCAAGTCGCTGAAGCTTCCCGCATCGGCCTCGACCGGGACCGTGCAGACGAAGGTCGGCGACAAATTGGCGATGAAAGGAAATGCGAGGGTGGCCTTCGGCACGAAGGATTACGAGGGCAGCGATCGCTGGGTGATGCTCGGATTGCCGGGGCTCGTCCTCCGCGGAACGCCGCCTCCGGCCGCCGATGGGTCCGAGGTTCCCATGCCTCCCGGGATCGTGCTCGATCCCGCGGATGCCTCGGAAATCTATGTCCTCACCGCCCGCGGGACCCCTGTAACCATCCGGTGACGCGGCCATGAACATCCAACCGCTCGAATTTGAAAAACCCGTTCTCGAGCTTGAGCAAAAGCTCGGAGAATTGAAGCGCCAGCTTGCCGAACGGAACATCGATCTCGCTCCCGAGGTGCATCGGATGCAGCAGAAAATCGAGGCCACGCGCATGGAAATCTACGGCAATCTGACGGCGTGGCAGCGGGTTCAGATTGCCCGGCACGCCGCCCGTCCATTTTTTCTCGATTATATCGAACGCTCATTCACCGGTTTCATCGAGTTGAAGGGCGACCGGCTGTTTGGGGACGATGCCTCGATGCCCGGAGGCCTCGCCTGCATCGAGGGCGTCAAATGCGCTGTGATCGGCCAGCAAAAAGGGCGCGATGTGAAAGAAAACCTTCTCCGGAATTTCGGGAGTCCCCATCCCGAAGGCTACCGCAAGGCGCTCCGTCTCATGCGCATCGCGGAGAAGTTCGGGTTTCCTGTCGTGGCGCTGATCGACACGCCGGGGGCCTATCCGGGAGTCGGGGCCGAGGAACGGCATATCGCCGAGGCCATCGCGGTCAATATCCGCGAGATGATGGTCCTCCGGACGCCTGTGGTCGCCGCTGTGATCGGCGAGGGGGGGTCCGGCGGGGCATTGGGGATCGGTGTTGCCGACCGCGTTCTCATGCTCGAAAACGCGTATTACTCCGTGATCAGCCCCGAGGGGTGCGCCGCCATTCTTTGGAAACACCGAAAACATGCCCCCGAGGCCGCGGAAGCCCTCAAACTGAATGCCCGCGAACTCCTGAACATGGGAATCATCGACGGCATCGTCCCCGAACCCTCCGGCGGCGCCCACCGCGATCCCGCCGCCGCCGCCGAAAATCTGAAAACCGCCCTCACCGATGCCCTGCGCGAGGTGACCGGGATTCCCATCGACAAGCTCGTGAGGCAACGCTACGAAAAATTCCGCAAGATGGGCGTCTTCCAGGAATAGGCGGGCTGGAAGCTGATGAAGATCATCGATCGCGCGGTCGGGCTCGGGATTTTGCTCACCACATTTTTCGGTGTGCTGGTGCTGAGCCTCATTCTCGTTCTTGGAAACATCTTCAAGGAACTCCTCGACATCCTGATCAACAATCCGGACGTCCCGATCTCGACCGTTCTGTCCTTCATGGCGCTGGTGTTGCCGTTTTCGCTGACGTTCACGATCCCCTGGGGGTTTCTGACAGCTCTCCTGCTCGTGTTCGGGCGCATATCCGCGGACAACGAACTCATCGCGCTCAAGTCCAACGGCGTGAGCGTGCCGCGGATCTGCGTGCCGGCATTCGTGCTGGCCGTGGTCCTGACGCTCATCTGCTTCTGGATCAACATCGATGTCGCTCCCCGGGCCGAGCAGGCCATGACGCGGGCCGTGGTCGACATCGCCACGAGCAACCCGGCCTCGCTTTTCCGCGCGGATGAAGTGGTTGACAAGTTCCCCGACCGCCGTGTCTATGTCGGGAAAAAGGAAGGGAACAAACTTCTCAACATCATCGTCTTCGAACTCGATGAGGAGTATGTTCCGAAACAGATGATCTATGCGAAGGAGGGGGTCTTGACGACCGACCCGGACAACGCATCCCGGCTTCTGCTCCGGTTGTTCAATGCGCGCTTCGAACAGCGCGATGACAAGGAGCCCCGCGACGTTTCGAAAATCCAACAGGGCATCGTCATGGAGGAAGGCGTCTTCCCGATCTCGCTCTCGAAGTTTTTCGAGGAATTCCAGGGCAGCCGGCGCATGAGTTCCTACACCCTGCCCGAGCTGGCGGACTTTCTTGCCAAGGGCGCGGGAGACAGGCAGACCGAGGCGGTCGTCGAATTCAACAAGCGCTTCTCCGCATCCCTGGCCTGCGCCGCATTCGTCCTCATCGCCATCCCGCTCGGAATCACCGCGCACAGAAAGGAAACGTCCGTCGGATTCGCGCTCAGCCTCGTCATCGCGTTCACCTACTTTTTCTTCATCATCATGGCGGACACGTTCCGCAACAACCCCTCGGCGTATCCGGCCGTGCTGATCTGGATCCCCAATGTCCTCTTCTTCGCGCTGGGTTCCTACCTTTTCTCCCGGCTGGCAAAACGCTGACCCTCCCATGCGCCTCCTCGTCCGCCTGATCTTTCTTCTCGTGGTCTTCGCCCTGCTCGCCGTGGGAGGTGGGCTGGCGTGGTTCAGTTCCTGGAGGGCTGAAAGGGTGGTCCGCTTGAACTCCGCTTCCTCGATCGCGGAGACCTCCGCCGGCAATGTGGAATTTCTCCAGGAGGGCGAAGGCCCGGCGGTCCTGGTTTTTCACGGGGCTCCGGGCGGATATGACCAGGCGATGTTGCTGGGCGGCAGCCTGGCGGAGCAGGGATATCAAATCATCGCCCCGTCCCGTCCCGGCTACCTGCGCACGCCGCTTGCCTCCGGATTGATGCCGGAAAAACAGGCCGATGCCATGGCGGCGCTGCTCGACACGCTGGGGATCGACCATGTGGCCGTGATGGGCGTCTCGCTGGGCGCCCCGGCTGCCATCGAGTTCTGCCGCCGATACCCCGACCGCGCGTGGGCGCTGGTCCTGATTTCCGCCGTCACAAAAAAGAACCCTTCCGGCCTCTCCGCGCCGCCATTCCCCCAACTCCTCAACGAACGTCTCACCGGGGACATCGGCTCATGGTTCCTGGTCCACACTGCGGATGCCGATCCTTCGAAAGCTCTGGGGTGGTGTTTCGACCTGGTCCAGTCGGGGGATGCGGCCTCGCGGATGAAATGGATCCAATCGGTTCTCGGGAACGCCGGGCAGCTCGCGTGGTTCCGGGACCTCGCCGGCACGGTTGCGCCGATCGGCCCGCGGGAAAGCGGCCTGAAAAACGACCTCCTCCAACTCAAGGCCCTGCCCGATTTCCCGTTCGACAAGCTGCTCCTGCCGACTTTGCTGGTCCACGGCGCCGATGATTCTTTTGTTCCTCTTTCCGAAATCGAGGCCGTCAAAACACGCCTGCCCAATGCCGAACTGCTCCTCATGCCCGGCACGGGGCATATTCCGGAACTCGGGCCGGAAAGCGCGCCGCTTCCCGACAAAATCCGGGAGTTCCTGGCGCGTTCCCACGATGGGAAGCGCTCCGGGGACGGGGAATGAAAAACGGGATCGCCGGATTCCGGGGCGACAGGATCCCTTCCTACTCGTAACGCAGCGCGGCAATCGGGTTGAGCCGGGAGGCCCTGAGCGCGGGATAGATTCCGGAAAAGAAGCCGGCCAGGATCGCAAATCCCACGCTGAACACGATGCCGCCCAGAGTCATGATCGGAACATTTTCCGTGGGAGCCATGAGCTTGAGGATCTCCATGAGCCCGACGGCCGCCAGCACACCAAGGAGACCGCCGATGAATGCGATGGCCACGCTCTCGACGATGATCTGGATGAAAATATCCTGTCCCTTGGCGCCGACAGCCAGGCGGATGCCGATCTCCCGGACGCGCTCGGATATGCTCGCGAGCATGATGTTCATGATGCCGATGCCGCCCACCACCAGGCTGATCGTCGCAATGAGCCCGCCGCTCAACTTCGTGGCCCGGATGCTCGATTCCATGCGGTCGAACCATTCTTCTCGGGTATCCAAATCGAAGTCGTCGACGCCCCTGTGGGTGACATCCAGGGCCGATCGGATCTGTTCGAGAGCGGGGCGAAATTTGTCGAGATCTCCAATCCTCACCGTCAGCCCGTCCAACCGGACCGACTCCATGGAGTCCATCGGAAATGCCCCGGCGCGGAACTCGTAAAACATCGTCGAAAAGGGGATCAGAATCGATTCGTTTTTTCCGCGGAATGGATCCCAGCGGCGGGAGTTTCGGCTGGAGGAATCGGACTTGCCCGTTGCGCGCCGGCGCTTGTCTTCGTCGCGCTCATACTTGGGCAGGACCCCCACCACCTCGAACGGGCGGTCGTTGATCCGGAGCTGGCGTCCGACGACTTCGCCCGCAGTCGAGCCGGGCCAGAGCAGCGTGACAATTTCATCTCCGATGACCGCGCTGCGCAGTCCGCGATCCACATCCAGGTCAGTGAGAAACCTGCCGGCCTTCAACTCGTGGCGGGCGACGACAAAGTGGTCGGGAAAAACCCCGCGGACCTGCTTGCGGTCCGAGTGGCCCTGCGCGGAGACCACGCCTCCGAAAGAGAGCTCGGGAGAAACGTGGGAGATGAGCGGGGCCGAGGACTTGATGGCCACCGCATCGCGGAGCGTGCGTCCGGGCGAAAGATTCCAGAACTCGAATTTCGCGTTGGAGATTTCCTTGTTGATGACACTGACATATTCGAGCCCGCCGACCTGCTGCATGAAAGCCCGTGTGCCGCGTTCGATGCCCGTCGTGAGCGCCAGTGTGGAGATCAGGCTGCTCACCCCGAGCACGATGCCCAGCATCGAGAGAAAACTGCGGAACTTGTGCGCGGCGATCTCGCGAAGGCCGATCTGCAGCGCCACAAGAAGGTTCATGGCGCATACTCCCGCCGGATTTTTCCATCGCGGATTTCAACGACCCTGCGGGAGATCGCGGCGATGTCGGGGTCGTGGGTGACGAGCACGATCGTTTTGCCTCCGGCGTTGAGATCCTGGAACATCCGGAGAATCATCTCCCCGGTGGCGGAGTCGAGATTTCCCGTGGGCTCATCGCCGAAGACGATGCGGGGATTGTTGACCAAAGCCCGCGCAATGGCGACCCGCTGGCACTGTCCTCCGCTCAGTTGGACTGGCCGGTTGGCCAGCCTGTCGCCGAGCCCCACGTCCCGCGCGGCTTTTTCGGCGCGGGCGCGCCGCTCGGCGGCGGGAAGCCCGGAATAGACCAGGGGGAGCTCGATGTTGTGAATCACATCCAGCTTGGGAAGCAGGTTGAAAGCCTGGAATACAAAACCGATCTCGCGGTTTCTGACAGCCGCCAGGCGGTTCTGGGAGGCGCGGCTCAGGTCGTTGCCGCAGATCTCCATCCGTCCGGAAGTCGGGGCATCCAGACAACCGAGAAGGTGCATCAGGGTCGATTTTCCGCTGCCGCTGGGGCCGATGATCGAAACGAACTCCCCTTCCTCGATGCGCAGGTCCACGGAATCCAGGGCGCGGATTTCCTGGTCCCCGACTCGGTAAAATTTGCTGACGCCGTCGAGATGGATGAGGGACACGGAACTCAGGATTTTCCCGGGAAGGGGACGGTGGGATCGACGAGAAGGATTTCCTCGCCCTCTTCGATCCCCGATTTGATTTCGGCCCGCGACATGTCGGTCAGGCCGACGGAGACGACGCGCCGCTGAACCGCCGCGCCTTTGCGCACATAGACAACCCTCTGGTCTTTCTCCTTGAAGACCGCGGCGACCGGAACGGTGACGACCTGGCCCGCGTGACCGACCGGCACCTCCATGCTCACCGACATGCCCGGCTTGAGGCGGCCCTGGTTTTCCTGGATGACAGCCTGCACTTCAAACCCCTTGATGTTGTTCTTCACCGTGGCGATCGGGGCGATGAACTCGATGGCCGCCTTGATTTCCGCCTCGTCGTCGGAAAAGCGGATTGTCATTTCCTGCCCGACGCTGAGCCGTCCGGCATCCATTTGGTTGACATGCGCGTTGATCAGCAGGCGGGACAGGTCCGCAAAGAGCATGAGGACGGTGCCCGAGTTCACGCTCGCCGCCCCGACCACCACCTGGCCCTCGTTCACCATGACGTCAAGGATGGTTCCGGTCCCCGGCGAGAGGATCGTCGTCTTGCTCAACCGGTCATTGACGATCTGCAATTTTCTCCGGGCTTTTTCGAGTGTGTTTTGGGAGATCATGAAATCCGCATCGAGGTTGGCGAAGACTTCCTTGCTGATCAGCGTTTGCTCGAAGAGGGAGCGCGCCCGCTCGTAGTTGCCGCGGGTTTTTTCCACGGCGAGGCTCGCCCCCTCGATCTCGGTCTCCGCGGAGGCTTTCTCCGTCAGGATATCGGTGTCATCGATCATTGCGAGTTTGTCGCCCTTGGAGACGGTCTGCCCGGGGACGACGTAAATTTTTCTCACCTTTCCACCCACCTCGGGCTTGACCTCCACTTGGAATGCGGGGGTGATCTCGCCGGAGAGAAACAATTTCGGCTCCACGTCGTCCACGGTGGCCGTGGCGGTGGGGTTCTCGGAGGCTGCCGATTTCGGCTCGGGAAGGGGCAGCCATCCCCGCCATGCGGCGAAGGCGATCATGGCCATCAGGATGCCGGTTACGGTGAGGGTTTTCGATTTCAAGCTGGGTGGGAGTTTCGCTCCTCAATCGGATTTTTCAACCCATAACGCGGCGGCCGCCGTGTAACCGTGCATGGCATTCCGTCCGGCAACGGGAGCGATTTCCCCATTGCAAAAGAATCCCGCAAGAGGGCTTCCTCTCGCCGCGGCGTAAAAACAGGACGCGTCATGGTTCGGGTTGCCGAAAAATCTTTCTCCCCGGCCAAGGCACGAAAACAGGAGGGTGGCAAACGGATGGACCCCGTGAAGCGCGCCCGTTGCCAGCACGCGCTTGAGATCCGCCTTGGCGATTTCACGGTCCCGGAGCTGGTATTGCAATGTCTGGCCGGTGCGCGGAATCCCCCCGATGACCACGGCTCCCGTGCCCGGGTCCGCGCCGATAATGGTCCGGATCAGGAAATCCCCCGGCTTGAAGTCATCCAGGTATTCCGTGCCCGCCAGCCCGGCGAAGAGATTGCCTTTGGCCACGGATTTCTCGGAATCGCTCAGGGACTCGAACGCGGTTTCCAGCGCGTCGTAGGCCGGCTGGCCGCCGAGCGCGTAAACGATGTTGTGCTCGGCGCGCGTGACAGTCAGGGGCTCCCCGATCGGGCGGCATCCCTGGCTGACCAGCGGGAGGATCGTGTCCCGTCCGGCGAGCGGCAGGCAAACGGCGTCCGCCAGGCGGTCGTTGAGGAAAACCGCAACATCATTCTCCTCTCCTCCGCTGGCCAGACCACCCACGGCGGCCGCTCCCGGGTATTCCGCGTTCCACTGTCGAAGCCAGCCGTCCGCTTCGAAATGGAAGGGGTTCGCCAACAAAATGCAGGCGTGCGGACGGGGGCCGGAAAAATGGCAGGCGGATTGACGGCCCTCCCAACTCACCGGTTCCCCCGCGTCGCAACGAAGCGCCAGAATCGAGCAGCCGGGGCCTTTCTCCACCTCGTGCCTGTCGACGATCCGTCCCCCGGACGTGCAGCCGACGACATTCGAAATGTGTCCGTCCACTCTCAACGTCTCGACAAATTCCGAAAGATGCGGAAGGTAGTCGGAACTGACGAACACCACGGCGACCCGCGCCGGATGCCCGAGGCCATCCCGGATGCGGAAGGCGGCATCCCGGACCGACCCGGATTGGAATGGTCCGGGGATCTCGACGCTGACTGCTCGTGGTGCCTCCATATCTTCATCATCGCGCGAAGAGGGCGGGAGTCAATCGCGCGTGATGTCCGACCCCTATTTTGCCCCTTTCCCGACCAGCACGGCCGGGATCGTCCGAACCAGAATATACAGGTCCAGAAAGACGGACCAATTATCGATATACTCCAGATCCATGCGGACCCAGTCCTGGAAGTCCGTCACCTTGTTCCTGCCACGGATCTGCCAGAGACAGGTGAGCCCGGGTTTCATGCTCAGCCTCCGGCGGTGGGCCGGACGCTCGAACTTTTCCACCTCGTAAACCGGCAGCGGACGGGGGCCGACAAGGCTCATTTCCCCTTTCAAAACGTTGAACAGCTGGGGCAGTTCATCGATGCTTGTGCGCCGGAGCCATTTTCCGAATTTGGTCACCCGAGGATCGTCCTCCACCTTGAAGACCGGTCCCTGCATGACATTCCGGGAAGCGAGTTCGTCGCGGAGATGTTCGGCCCCGGCACACATGGTCCGGAATTTCCACATTTCAAAGGGGTCGCCGTGAAGGCCGGCGCGGCGCTGGCGGAAGAACACCGGTCCCGGCGAGGTGTGGAAAATGGCAAGGGCGATGAGAACGAACAACGGGAAAAGGACCACGAGCCCGATCGCCGCCAGGACACGATCGCTGGAAGCCTTGACAAGCATGGCCCAGGAAAGTTCCGGGGTGGCCCGGAAAACCAGCATCGGCTTCTTTGCAAGAAGCTCGTAGGACGGCCGGGCGATCGAGGTGTGGATGAAATCCGCGTTCAGCCAGGCCTCGACTCCCTCGGTCTCGCACGCCTCGATCGCCCTCTGGACCTTGTCCAATTCGATGCGATGAAAGGCCAGCACCACGCGGCCCACCGCATGGCGATGGAGCGCTTCGACCAGCGTCTCGACTCCATGCGCCTCCAGGTCGATTGCCGCAACGACCTGGACTTCCAACTTCTGGGAGGGAGAGAGGGAATTCATCAGATCCCGCATGCTGGCGCGCTCCCCGGCGACAATGATCCTTTCCCCGATCGCTCCCCGCCGCAGCCGCCTCACATAATCCCAGATATACAGGCGCTCCCTCAGCAGCAGGGCCCCGGGGGCAAAGAGCCCGAAGAGAATCAAAACCGACCGGCTCGGCACCTCGATCCGCAGGAAAATGACTGCGGACCCGAGAAGCACGAAAAGCCAGAGCCCGGCCGCCGCTATCTGCCGCAGGGATTTCCAGACGGACTTTTCCAGCGGATAGTTGTAGAAGCCCTGCATCTCCAAAAGAAACGGGCCGAACGGCATGATCACCGCAAGAATCCAGATGAATCTTTCAAAGCCCTCGATGGTCCAGAGGTTGTCAAGGATGATCAATCCGTTGAACCGGATGAAATGCGCAAACCAAAAAACCATCCCCAGCAGGAGGGCGTCGACGAACTGGTTGACTTGGAGATTGATTTCGTGTCTGCGTGCAATCATGGACTTGCGCCATGCAACCGGTTAGGACATGGGCGAAAACGAGTATAGAGATTGCACCCATGCGTCAAAAAAATAAACCATCAAAATCGCCCGTGGTCGGGATCGTGGATTCCCCCGCGGCGCTTTCCGTGGCCCTCGGACTCCGCGCGGGCAGTGTGGATTATCTGGAATGGAGGGCCGACTGCCTGCCCGCCCGTCTGCAGATCCCGCCATCCCGGTTCCCCTGGATTTTGACCGTCCGGCATCCTCTCGAGGGCGGGAAGGGGGATTTGTCCGCAGCGCGGAGAAGGGAAATCTTCACCGCCCTTCTCCCCGCGGCCGATACCGTGGACATGGAACTGAGGTCCTTCGCGTCACTTGCCGGGATCATGGATTCCGCGCGGAGCCGGAACATCCGGGTGGTGGCTTCCTTTCATGATTTCAAGAAAACCCCCGTGGCCGGAAAACTCCGCGATCTTGTCGCGCGGGCCCGTGACGAGGGCGCTGACATTTTCAAGCTTGCAACGAGGGCGGAATCCCCTTCCGATATTTGCAGGTTGCTGGATTTGTTTTCCTCTTCCCCGCTTCCCCTGGCGGTGATGGGGATGGGGGCCCTTGGCTTCGGCTCGCGGATTCTTTTTGCCCACTGCGGCTCCGTTCTCAATTACGGCTGGCTTCACCGGCCGAATGTTCGCGGGCAGTGGCCGGCCCTGGAGTTGAAACGGATTCTGGCCTCGCAGCGAGTGTCTCCCGGTCCGCCGCGCGCTCTTGATCTCCGCCATGATATTTCCCATTGTTCGCCGATATGACGCTTGATGACATCCGGCCCCGGCTTCTCTCCGGAACTCCGCTCACTGCGGAGGAGATCCGACATGCGTGCGCGGGCTTGCTCGATGAAGGGGTGCCGGTCGAATCCCGCGCGGAAATTTTGAGTGTCCTCCACAAGAGGGGAGAAACCGCGGAGGAAGTTGCGGGGTTCGTGGAGGTTCTCCTGGATCGCGCCCAACCTGTGCCTTTCCCGGGGGAAGGGTGCCTGGATGTTTGTGGAACCGGGGGTGACAGGGCCGGACTCTTCAATGTTTCGACGGCCGTCATGCTTGTCGCCGCGGCGTGCGGAGCCCGCGTGGTGAAGCACGGCAACCGGGGCATCACATCGAGGTCCGGCGGTGCCGATGTCCTCGAGGCCCTGGGCGTCCGCATCGATCTTCCACCCGGGGGTGCGGCGGCGGCTTTGGGTTCCGCAGGGTGCTGTTTCCTCTTCGCCCCCCATTACCACCCGGCGTTCCAAGCCGTTGCGCCTGTGAGAAAATTTCTCGCGGAGAAGGGCGAAACGAGCATCTTCAACATGCTGGGTCCGCTCTTGAATCCCGCGCGTCCTTCATTCCAATTGGCGGGGGTTTTTGACGGGCGGCTCCTTCCCATCTATTCCCGGGTGTTCGCGCTTTTGGGGCGACGGAGGGCATGGGCTGTTCATGGCACCGGCACCGTTTCACTCGACGAGGTCTCGCCGCTGGACATCACGGAAGTCTCTGCTTGGGAGGAAGACTCCGCCCGCGATTTTCTCATCCGTCCGCAGGACTTCGGCATCGGCAACATCCACGCCGGCGACCTTGCGGGAGGCCATGCGGCTTTTAATGCGGGAATCATCTCCGATGTGGTCGCGGGAAATCTTCGCAACGGCGCGAGGACCATCGTCGTGATGAATGCCGGAGCGGCGCTGGCCATTGCGGGAATTGCGCCGGATCTGGCTGCCGGGATGAAGCTCGCGGGCTCGGCGATTGACAATGGCTCGGCCCGCGATGTCCTTGATCGCCTGCGCGCGGCCCGCTGAAATTCCGGCCATCGGTTGGCGAAATGGGGGAGGGAGCGCCCATTTGTTCTTCCGGCGGTTTTGGATAGGGGACCGTCATGGAATTCAGACCAGCAGCATGCAGTCTCCGTAGCTGTAAAACCGGTAACGCTCTTTTACCGCCTCGGCGTAGGCCCTGCGGATCAAATCCGTTCCTGCAAAGGCGCAGACAAGCATGAGCAGCGTCGAGCAGGGGAGGTGGAAATTTGTCAGCAAGGCTCCGACCCGCCGGAAATGATACGGAGGATGGATAAAAATGTCCGTTCGTCCCGAGCATGCCTCCAGCCTGTCCTCCTTCCGGGATTCCAAGGCCCGCGCGACCGTCGTGCCGACGGCCACGATCCGCTTCGCATCGTTCAAAAGTTTCGCGCTCTCCCCGGAAATCTCATAGCGCTCCTCGTGCATGACGTGGTCCTCGATCCGCTCGGTTTTCACCGGGAGAAACGTTCCCGCGCCGACGTGGAGAGTCAGGAAGGCGTGCGGGATTCCCGCGAGCGCCGCGGGGGTGAAATGCAGCCCGGCCGTGGGGGCGGCGACCGAGCCGGGATGCTTGGCGTAAACCGTCTGGTAGCGCTCGTCGTCCCCGGCATCCGATTCCCGCTTGAAATACGGCGGCACCGGCATGTGGCCGTGTTTCTCCAAATCCGGCTCCTCGAGAAATTCCACGATCCGCTCCCCTCCGGGAAGCGCTTCGATCACGCGCGCCTCGGTGCCGGCGACGGCCACCACAGCGCCGGGGCGCATCTTGCGCCCGGGCCTCGTCAGGCATTTCCAACGCCGTTCCCCCATCGGCTCGAGCAGGAAAATCTCGGCGCGGCCCTCGCGGGCGAGCAGCCGGGCCTTGATCACGCGCGTATCGTTGAGAACGACGCGGTCGCCTTCGCAAAGGAACGGGGGGAAATCCCGGAACATCCGGTGCGAAATCCTGCCGGACGCCCGTTCAACGACCATCATGCGCGAAGCATCGCGCTCGGGCGCCGGTCGGCTGGCGATCAGCTCCTGCGGAAGCTCGTAAAAATACTCCGCGACTGGCCGGCTCATGAGGAAACGGCCCTGCGCGCATTCCGGAGGGGAACACAGCTCCCGCTGCGCCCAAAGACGATCACGGGCGGAGCGGGAATCCCATTCTCCGGTGTTGGTCGTGGCAACCCCCGCGCCACCCGCTTCATTCCTTCATCCTCGTGAACCCGCAGCGTGTGGCCGCGGCCCCGACCAGGTTGGCGACGCGGCGCTTCAACCGCCAGATTCTCCGGAAGAGCACAAAAACGAAAATGCAGTAGGGCGTCCAGAGCCACCAATCGCTCCCCTGGACCAGGAATTGCCGGTAGAGCAGGATTCCCAAAAGGACGAGATTGATCAGAAAAGTGGTCGCTACCATCCGGGTGCCGAGGTGAACACGCGTCAGGCATTTTGGGCCGCCATGATATTCCGTGACCGAACGCAGTTGGATTCCCCACCAGAAACTCCCATAGATCTGCAAATCCCAATCCTTCCAGCCGGTGTCCATCGAGTAGTTCCAGCCTTCGCTCTCCAGTGTCTGCACCACTTCCTGCAGCAGCCGCTCGCGCCCCTGACCGTTCTCGCTCCAGAATTTCAGATGCGAGAGGCTCCCGCGCGACGGCGTGAAACCTTTTTCCACGCTGGCAATGACCGCGGGCGGGGTCCGCTTGAATTTCAGCCATGTGAAATAGCGCGCCCATCCCCGCACGAGCGGCTGCGCGAGCGCCAGAAAGGCGACCAGGAGCCGCGCGCGCACGGTGTCGTGTTTCGGCTCCAGCCTGGCGTGGATCATGTAGGAAAGCGCCACCAGCAACGTGCCCCCGAACATCAAATACGGGACGATCCGCAGGAATGGCAGGGGGACCGACACGGCAAAGATGAAGACCGCGAGCACCACCCACTCGATGCTGCCGAGATAGGCGGCAAGGTCGGATTGCGGGGTCGGGTAGATCGACTGGAAGAGCCCCTCTCCAAAAATGCCGTGATAAATGATCGGCTTGTTGACGAGCCAGGTGAACCGGGGGGCACCGTAGATCTGGCCCTTCCATTTGGCCGTTCCTGTCGGGCCGAAAAACACCAGATGCTGGAATCGCAGCATCGACTCCGCCTCGCCATATCCTTCCTGCTGTTTCTTGAATGCCTGGAGGGTGAACCGCCGGTAGTGCCACACGATCGCCGCGGGACTGAACGCAATCACTCCTCCCGCCTGCTGAAGCCGCCAGCAGAAATCCACGTCGTCGCCGGCCTTGCGGTATTCGGGATCGAACCCGCCCACCAGTTCGAATGCCCGGCGGTGAAAGGCCATGTTGCAGCCGGGAATGTGCTCGGCCACGACATCCGTGAGAAGGACATGGCTCGGTCCGCCGGGAGCCGCGGAGACGCAGGCCTGCACCCAGTTCTCCGCGGGCGGGGAGATGTTCGGGCCGCCCACGCCGGCATATTCGCCGCCCAGCAACGTGCCGATCAGGTAATACAACCAGTCCGGGTCCGCCATGCAGTCGCTGTCGGTGTAGACAATCACTTCTCCCGTCGCGGCGCGGGCGCCCACATTGCGCGCGAAGCTCAGGCCTTTGTTTTCCTGGCGGATATTGATGATCCACGGATGCTTCGCGGCGATCTCCTGAGTGTTGTCTTTCGAGCCGTCGTCCACGAGGATCACTTCAAAGTCCGGATAGGCGACTTGCTTGAGAGACTCGAGACAACGTCCCAGGGTCTTGGCGCCGTTGTAGGAGCAAACCACGACGGAGGCCCTGGGATACGAGGGTAGCCTGACCCTCGACGTCATGGAGCCTTCTCCATAAAACAACTGCCGCACGGTCTCGAACGCCTGCTTCTTGGATCGGTCGCTCCGGACCAGCCCGAACGCCCAGTCCAGGATCTCCTGTCCTCCGCGAAACCATTCGTCGGTCCACGCGTAGATGACCGTTCCCGCAAGCCCGCCGCGAACCACGCTCTCGACATGCCAGCGGATCATTTCCGCCTGCTCGGATTCCGGGTGCCGGATCGTGTCCATCCCGAATTCCCCGAGGATGAGCGGCTTGTCCTCCGCGAGGTTTTGCAGGCGCGCCAGGTAGCGCTCAAAATCCTCCTGCCGGTGCAGGTAAACGTTGAACGTCACGAAATCGCTGTTTTGCGGCAGCAGATACTCGGTGGGGGGATAGCTCGCGTAGGAAAAAAGCGCCCGGGGATCGGCCTCCTTTCCGATGTTGATCAGGCGCTCGACAAATTCGGTGACCTGGCGCGCCCCCAGCCACCGGACCATGATCGTCGGGATCTCGTTTCCCACGAGATAGCCGAAGACCGCCGGGTGCCCCGCATTTCTCGAAACCCCCTCCTCGACCGCCTGCTCCGCCGCGGACCGGATCTTCGAGTCTTTCAAAAATTCGAGATGCTCGGCCCAGGGAATCGAAATCAACGCGCGGATCCCACGCTCCGCGCACAGGTCCAGAAACCACTTCGGGGGGACGTAGTAGATGCGGACAAGGTTCACCCCGGCCTCGACCATCAGATCCAAGTCCCTGGAAACACCCGGCGGCGTGCCGAAAAATTCGCCCTCCGCATCGGGCGCGAAGGGACCATACGTCACGCCCTTGATGAAAAACTTCTTTTCCCCCTCGAAAAAAAACTTGGCGCGCACGCGCACCGGCGTCAATTCACTCACCGGATACCCTTACCATCACGGACCCCCGCGAGGCGAGAGCGGAAATGTCATTTTGTTTCGCGCCCGCCTGTGCCAGGGTGGGGGAATGCACGGGTTTGTTGTTTTTCTCACCTGCTCGGTCACCGTTTTTATCGGGCTGGCCATCGCGGCGGTTCTGACGCGGATCGCTTTTGCGGTCTCGGAAAAAATCGCACGGGCTCCCTGGTTGGATTTTTTTGTGAGCCTCTTCACCTGGGTTCCGTGGGCCACCGGCGCGTGGTTGCTGGGATGGCCGGGCGTTGCCGCCGCCGCCGTGGCCCAGTTGGTTTTCCTGCACGCCTTCTGCCTCGTGCATCGCGCGCTGCGGGGAAAGAAAGGCCGGACCCTCACCGATGCCCAGGGGCGGATTCTGGGACCCTTCCGCAACCAGCTCTGTCTCATGGTCCAGACCCCGGCCATCATTGTGTTCGTGCAGGTACGGGTGGCCGAGATCCTGATCTATCCCCCTATTGCCTGGCTCGGCAGGCTGCCCACCTATAGATCCTCCGAGTGGGTCAACCTTTCCCGCCACAAATACGACGGACTCATCGGCTACGATCTTCTCTGGTGTTGGTATTGTGACTGGATGACCGGCCTCTGGTCGCTCGGCAGCGAGATGCTCCGCAATATCGAATCCTTCTGGTGCCCGATCCAATTCCGTGACCCCGGGAAAAACCGGAACGCCTCGACCGATTTTCCCGATATCGCCAAATGGGCGCCCGCCGATGGCACGATGGAAGAGGCCGTGCGCCTCTTCGAGGCTCATTATGACGGGAAGCGTCCGAACTCCTGGTGGGGGCACCCGGATCGCAACAAGCCTTGACCTTCCAGCGAGCCGGGCCGAATCCCGCATACCCCGCCCTGCGTTTCCTCAGCGACAGCGGACGCTGGGAACTCGGCTTTAGCCGCTTCCGGGGCGGAATCCGCCTGCGCATGGGCCTTTGCGGACGGCCCCCTTCGGTGATCGATTTCTGCCTCGGCCACAATTCCGCCATCTATTCTCTCGTTCTTCTCTCCGTCATCAAGCGCTTGGAGCCCATTCCCGAATCAGCCACCCCACAAGAAATCGACGCCGCCTTCCCCTGGGCCGGAACACGTCCGGATATGAACGCCCATCTGAAAACGCTGATCGGAAAGCTTTCCTGAAGGATTCATACAAATCATTGATGCGATCGCATCAATGATTTGTATGACCGCATGTGCGCGAGGTGTTTTTTTACCGGCGTTCACTCGGCCCCCGTTGTGTTGACGGAGTCCGGCTTGTCTCTGTGGACCGGAACGTTGGGGGATGCCGACGGCTCATACCTGATCGTTGATCTCGGAGTCGGACAGGCATAGACATCGTGTATCCGGTCATGCTGGATCTTGATGTTCGTTTCCGCGAGTGTCTTCTGCATGAGTTGGAGTTGTCTGGCGCTGTCCCCGAGCATCTCGGGACGATGGCGCATGAGGAAGCGCAGTGGCACGATCTCCAATG
>JBAYWC010000011.1:0-38953 GCA_041674265.1 Terrimicrobiaceae bacterium | reverse complement strand
CGCGGGTGTGGCTTTCGGGCGTTTGCGGTTCTTTCTTTTCGCTCCCGGCCCCCAACCCGTGCTCCCGCCCGTGGGCTTCCTTCGCCCGTCGCCAGTCCTGCGCCGAATGCGCCACCTTCACTTTGGGAACTCCTAATGGCAAAGGGACAGGCAATCGATCAACAGTTGTTGCCGTGAACGAAAAAGGCGAACCCTGCATGTTCTTCGCGAAGCTCAGTAAATAACTCAACACCGTCACGCCACCCCGTGAAGACAAACTTCCGGGGTGGTTTTCATGTCTTCTTCAACGGGAGGACACCAAAAATCCCTCGGAGATTGAGGGATTTTGACAAGGGAATCGTTTCACTTGGTATGAAAAGAATCTGGACCAGCCTCGCCTTGGTCGCACTGGCCAGCACAACACTGCTTGCCTCCGGCCCGTCACCTGGCGCACCACAAATCGTGACTTCAAGCGAAATCCCGGCGTTGATAGTCAGAAATGTCCAAATCGATTCGGATGAGCGGGCATTGAGCCCCCTGACCGGCGTGAGAGGTGTCCGGGCAGATCTCATCGCTTCAAAAGTCACCGTTTTTCACAATGGCACGCTTGCACGGAGCATTGCGGAAAAAATCAACAAAAGCGGGGTGACGGTTGTGGGCGGACAAGACCGGCACGATTACCGAGGGCAAGCCCCGGGTGTTTGACGTGCTCCCTTTTGCCAACGCATCCACTGAGGAAATCCTGCGAATAGCCGCAGCCATCGACTCGCATTCCACGCATCCGCTTGCCTTGGCCGTCGTTCGCCACGCCAAGGATTCCGGCCCTTCCTTGGAACACGCCGAAAACTACCGGGCGATCAACGGGAAAGGGGCGGAAGCCACCATCGCAGGCCACGCCTATTTCGTCGGAAACCATCGCCTTGCCCATGAACTGGGCGTTTGTTCCGACAAACTCGAAGCCCGGTTGGCCGGGATTGAATCACAGGCAAAATCGGTCGTGATCGTCGGACATCGTCCGCACGCCGATTGCGCCGGGGAAGTCCTGGGCATTCTCACCGTCGGGGATGCCATCCGCCCCAATGCCGCAGAGGCTCTCCGCCGGATTCACGCGTTCGGCATACGCAAGGTTGTCATGCCCAGCGGTGACAACACACGCACAAAGCCGTGTTTCTTTCGCTCGCGATTTTCGGTTATGCGACCCTGTGGATGGCCGTCCTTGCCGACACCCGGAACGACCCTGCTGGTCGTGGCCAATGCTCTTCGGCTGCTGGGAAAAATCAGGCAGTGAATGGCAGATTGTCCTCGTCCGTCTCTGATGGGAAAGGGCGGGGTTCGAGTGGAAAGACACGTCCGCCGACAGCCCGATGGCGCGCTCTTCGCCAAACCTTCTTCACTGTCTTCCAGTGAAGGCCCGTCCTCCTCGGAGGGGCTTCACTTTCCGATCGCCTCGCAGCCCACCGCTTCCCCTCCGCCCTTCATCCACCTGTCGCATTCGGGGTTGACAATCTTTCACTTATCGGCGACGTATCCGCTACGATGCTTTTACTACGCAGGCAAATTTGGGTCGTTTGCGCGCTGGCCATTTTTATGATGGCTGGCGGACAGGCTCTTCATGCCTGCGTGGACGTGAAGTGCGACAAGGCGAAAGCGGCGGAACAGCAGTCGTCTTGCCCGGACCAGCAGGACTGCCCCATCGGGCATTGCTGCCATGCACATGCATGCTGCAGCGTGGTGATGACCGAGCACCCCGGATTCCTTTTCGTGACATCGCCTTCGAGGTCACTCGCCGCCAAATGCGAGACTTGGGGTGCCGGGCCTTGCAGGGAGATTGATTACCCTCCTCAGCTGTCCTGATAAATCACGGACGCGGTGCGTCCGTGGTGCATTTTGATTCGGGGTCCTCACCCCAAAATTCGCCCGCTTCGTTGGGCGAATCCACACATACAACCTGCGTCGGTTTGATGCCACGCTCTTCCTTTCAGCGGAACAACCATGGAAACATCTCATTCAAACTCATTTCTCACGCGGATTTTCCGCATCACAAAAATCGCCTGCACTCTGACAGTGCTGATTACAGTAACAGCCTGCGCCTCCGTTGGCTCGTTCTTTTGGACGACCGTCTCGTCGCTTCCCATTGAAACAATCGACTCTACGGGAGGAAAAGTCTCCGGCACCCATGCGTATGAATCTTCGGACCGACTATATGTCTCAGGAAGCATCCAGAAATCGTTTGGCCGACACATCCCATATGCCGCCCACGTCGATGTGCAACTCATCGACACTGCGGGGAGGATTATTGCCGAAAAACAAGACGCCATAGATCCATCGCATCCACGCACTGCCAGCAGCAGGTCGGGCCGAATCAGCTACGTGACGAGTTTTCCAACCGGTGAGGCCCGGAAAGCAACGAAGATTATTGTCCGCTACCACTTGGACGGACACATCTCCTAATCAGGCCAACTATCAGCGCCTCGGAAGTTTTTCAAATGACGAAAATAAAACATACATTGGCGTGTGCGCTATGGCTTGTCACAGCCACAGCGCTCCACGCCCAGGAAAAGAAAACGACTGCGTCCCCCGCGTTGCCTGCGGACAGTGCCCGGACAACCGATTCAGCGGACAACGCCAAAACAAAATTCACATTGCCTGAAGCGATCTTGGTGGCCCGTGCAAATAATCCCGAAATGCTGGCACTGGAAGCGGCGGTCGCTTCTGCCGCCGGAGGTGTTGCCACGGCAAAAACCTGGGCAAACCCTGAACTTACCATCGAGCCAGGCGTGCGACGGGCATTGGAAGACACGTCGTTTGTTACGGCCTTCAATGGAGTGATTTCACTGAGCCAGCCGTTTAAATTTCCCGGCAAACGCGCGCTGGAAGTCGCCATCGCGCAATCTGACGTAAAATTGAGGGCATTGGCCATCGAAGCCTTTCGGTTTCAAATGGCGGCGAAAGTCAGCCGGGCATTCTACGATTTGCTTGCGGCTCAGAAGATCATTGAGGCCCGCACCGAGCAGGTCGGGTCCGCGAAAGTCTTTGTCGAGTCCGCGCAAAAACGGATGGAGAGCGGATACGCGGGGGACTTCGAAACTCTGAAAAGTCAGGCGGATCTCATCATCGCACAATCGGCGCTGCGGGAAGCCGAGGGGCGGGTGGCTTCTGCACGAATTGTGCTCAACACCTTGATGGCCCGCTCGCCGACCGCGTCGTTGTCCCTGTCCGGATCGCTCGATCATCTCAACCCGAAGGGAACCCCGAACGACTTTATAGGCCTGGCTTTGGCGAGGAACCCGGCATTGCGGGCTCTGGAAATTGAGGCGGAGAAATCCGGCCTGAATCTGAAACGCACACGCATGGAAAATCTGCCCGATTTCGCCGTCGGGCCGAACTTTGAATATTACAAGGACGAGCAAATTGTTTCCATCAGCGCAAGCGCGACCCTGCCGGTGTGGGATCGGAAAAAAGGCGAAATCCAGGCCGCAACCGCCCGGCAAAAACAGACTTTGGCGGAAATCCAACGTCTCCGGCTTGAAATCGGAGGAGGAGTCACTGCGGCGGCCTCGAACCTCTCTGTCGCGCGAGACCAACTCGCGCTTTATTCCCCGGCGTTCCTTGCCAAGATGCGCGATTTCGTCAGCCAGGCCGAGGAAGGTTACGCGCAGAGCGCCACCACCCTTATCATCTACCTCGACGCGAAGCGGACGTATTTCGACACGCTTGCCAGTTATTACGAAACGCTTGGCCGCGTGGCCGAAAGCCGTGCCGAACTCGAATCCGCCGTCGGTGTCCCCTTGGAACTCAAACCTTGAACTTCACCAAAACATCCATGAACAAAATCACTTATCCACTGCTTGCCCTTTTTGCTCTCGCCTTCGTGACGGGTTGCGAAAAACCCGCTCCCGAGGAAACCGCTGCAAGCGAGGGAGCTCACGAGGAAAAAATCGTCACGCTGACCAAACAGAATCTCGAACATGTCGAAATCAAGACCTCACAGGTGAGTCTCGGCAGTCTCGAAACCACGTTGAAAGCGGCGGGGCGCGTAAGCGAGAACATGAACAAAACCGCGAAGGTCGCCAGCACCCTTGAAGGGCGGCTCGTCAAGCTGAATTTCGACATCAACGACCGGGTGAAAGCCGGTGATGTTCTCGCCCTTGTGCAGACTCCGGAGTTGCTGGGCAAGCCGCTGGAACTCAAGGCGCCGATTGATGGCTTGATTGTCGCGCGAAACAGCACGGTTGGAGAACTTGTTGACAAAGGCAGTGACATTTACACCATCAGCGATCCGGCGGATTTGTGGGTGATTGCGGAAGTGAAGGAACGTGATATTGCCGCCGTGAAGGTCGGCCAGGACGCCACGTTCAAAGTGCTGCCTTACCCCGAGGCAGAGTTTCACGGCAAAGTCGTTCGGCTCGGCAACCAACTCGAAAGCGACTCACGCACCCTGGAGGTCCGTATCGAGACCAGCAACGCAGATGGACGCTTGAAACCGGGCATGTTTGCGGATGTCGAGATCACCACCACCGTGTTGAAGGACGTGCTTGTCATTCCCGATACCTCGCTGCAAAGCGACGGGGAGGCGCAGGTCGTATTTGTTGCCTTCGGTGACGGCAAGTTCGAAAAGCGGACTGTCACGCTGGGCATGGAGCATCGCGGGCGCGTGCAGATTCTCGACGGTATCAAGGCCGGGGAGACGGTTGTCACTCAAGGGAGCTTCATCTTGAAATCCGAACTGCTCAAAGGCGAACTCGGAGAGGAATAAATTATGATCAACGCGATTCTCAATTTTTCCGTCCGACAGCGGATGCTCGTCATTCTGGCGACTGTCGTCCTCATCGGCGTGGGCGCGATGGCTGTGAAGCAAATTCCCATTGACGCCTTTCCCGATGTGACAAACGTCCAGGTGCAAGTGCTGGCCACGGCAGGCGGAATGTCGCCGCCCGAGGTGGAAAAGCTCGTCACCCGGCCTATCGAGATCCAGATGGCCGGACTTCCCCGTCTTGAGGAAGTGCGCTCTGTTTCAAAAATCGGTCTTTGCGCCATCACCATCGTTTTCGAGGATGGGGTGGATGATTATTTCGCCCGCCAACTCGTCGCCGAGCGGCTGCAAAGCGTGCGCGGAAATCTCCCCGGGAGCGTCGAGGTCAATCTCGGGCCAATTACCACGGGCTTGGGTGAGGTGTTTCAATACACCCTCGCCAGCACCGAACCCAAGATCGACATCACGGAGTTGCGCACCATTCAGGACTACATCGTCCGTCCGCTCCTGCGCACCGTGCCAGGGGTTACTGACGTAAACTCCTTCGGCGGTCTCACCAAGCAATTCCAGGCCATCGTCAATCCCGACCGCCTCACGTCCTACGGGGTCACGCTCACGGAGGTCTTCGAGGCCCTTGAGAAGAATAACGCGAACGCCAGCGGCAACTTTATCGAGCACGGCTCCGAGCAGTACGTCGTGCGCGGCATCGGCCTCGTGAAAGACGAGAAGGACATCGCCAACATCATCGTCGCCACAAAGGATCACTCCCCGATTTATGTTCGCGATATTGCGGAAGTGAAGATCGGCGCGGAGTTGCGCCAGGGGGCCGTCACTGCGAACGGGAAAGGCGAGGCCGTCGCTGGCATTGTCCTCATGCTCAAAGGGGCGAGCGGTCGTGACGTGGTGGAGGCCGTGAAGGAAAAACTTCCCGCAATCCAAAAGGCTCTGCCCAAGGGAGTGACTCTCGTGCCGTACTATGACCGCACCGATCTCGTCAAAAAGGCCATCCGTACCGTCACCAAGGCGCTCGAAGAGGGCGCGGTTTTTGTGCTCGTCATTCTTGTCATCCTGCTGGCCGATGTGCGCAGTGCCATCATCGTAACGTTGGTTCTGCCGCTGGCGGCGCTCTTTGCCTTCATCATGATGCAGTGGTTTGGCCTCAGCGCGAATTTGATGTCGCTCGGCGGTTTGGCAATCGGGATTGGCATGATGGCCGATGCCGCCGTGGTGATGGTGGAAAACATCCACCGCCATCTCACCGAAAAGCGCGACGAGGTGCGCCACGAACGCGCCGGAAAAATCGAGACCGTGCTCTACGCCGCGAAGGAAGTCGGCCGGCCGGTGGTCTTTGGCATTTTCATCATCATTCTCGTCTTCCTGCCGCTCTTCACGCTGCAAGGCTTCGAGGGAAAGATGTTTGGCCCGCTCGCGTTCACCATTTCTTTCGGCCTGCTGGGTTCGCTCATCCTCTCCCTCACAATGGTGCCCATGCTCTGCACTTTCTTCCTCAAGCAAGTTCCGCATGAGCACGATCCGTTTCACATCCGTTGGTTGAAAAACGCCTACCTCGCCCTGCTCAAGCCCGCCGTGCGGTTTCCCGCAGTGGTGGTCGTCCCCGCCATCCTCGCGTTGGGGGGTGCCTTCGCCCTCGTGCCAAGCATCGGCACCGAATTTTTGCCCTCCCTCGACGAAGGCTCAATCGCCGTGCAAACCTTCCGCATCCCGAGCATCTCATTGACGGAGTCTCTCGCGTTGCAAACCAAGGCGGAAAAGATCCTCAAGCAATTTCCCGAGGTTATTGATGTGGTTTCAAAGACCGGGCGGGCCGACATCGCCTCGGACCCCATGGGCGTTGAAATCAGCGACGTGATCGTGACACTCAAGTCGAAAGAAGAATGGAAGTCCGGGCAATCCAAGGAAGAACTGGTGGAAAAAATGCGTGAAGCTCTTGCGGAGCTGCCCGGAGTCGCCTCCAGTTTCTCGCAGCCCATCGCGCTGCGTGTGGATGAACTCGTGAGTGGCGTGAAATCCGCCATCGGAATCAAAATCTTCGGCGACGACCTCGACGTGCTCAAGCAAAAGGGGGACGCCGTGGCTCGCGTACTGACAAAAGTGTCCGGGGCCGCCGACGTGGCGGTCGAAAAGGTCAGCGGCCTCGCTTACCTGCAAATCGAAATCGACCGCGATAAAATCGCCCGTTACGGCATCAACGTTGCCGACGTGCAGGACGTGATCGAGGCGGCCATTGGCGGCAAGGAGGCGAGCAAAGTCTATGACGGCGTGAAGGTCTTCGGCCTCGCCGTGCGCTTCCCCGAGGCCGCACGCAACGACGTGGAACCGATCCGCGAGATCCTGATTCCGTCACCCTCCGGCGCGCTCATCCCGCTGGGCCAGCTCGCGAAGGTTTACGTGAGCGAAGGGCCCGCACAAATCAGCCGCGAAATGGGGCAGCGCCGCATCGTCATCGAGTGCAACGTCACGGGTCGCGACATCGGCGGATTTGTGGCCGAGGCACAGCGCAAAATCGACGTCGCCGTGAAACTGCCTCCCGGTTACATCATGACGTGGGGCGGGCAGTTCGAGAACCAGCAGCGAGCGATGAAACGCTTCGCCATCGTGGTGCCCATCACGATCGCCGGGATCTTCCTCCTGCTTTTCGGTTCCTTCGGCTCGGTGAAGCAGGCGTTCCTTATCATCATGAACATTCCTTTCGCGATGATCGGCGGCATCGTCGCCGTCGTCCTGGGAGGATTCAACATGAGCGTCAGCGCCAGCGTCGGCTTCATCGCGCTTTTCGGCGTCGCCGTGCTCAACGGGGTCGTGATGGTGAGCTACTTCAACGAACTGCGCCGCGAGGGCATGTCTGTTGGCCTCGCCGTCATCCAAGGGGCCGTCCTGCGGCTGCGGCCCGTCCTCATCACTGCCAGCGCGGCCGGGCTTGGGCTGATCCCCATGCTCTTCGCCACTGGACCGGGAAGCGAAATCCAGAAACCGCTCGCCGCTGTCGTCATCGGCGGGCTGGTCAGTTCCACGCTTCTCACCCTCTTCATCCTGCCGACGCTTTACCGGGCCTTCGAGCGGAAGTCGAAAGCGAGCGCGACTCCTCTTCCAAATCCGCCGCTGACCACAGAGCTTCCCTGAATTGACGATGACGGAAGGCTCGTGTCGTATAGTATAGAATACAGCAAGAAATAATGGACGCTGTGGATTTTTCACCGGAAACAGTTCGAAGCGCGAGGAAGTTCCTTGGGGATGATGGACATTTGGTGCAACAAGCGGATTTTTTTGCGATGGCATTCTGCGGATGATCCGCCCGGTGAGCCTCATGCACATTCCCACAGGCACCAACGCCTCTCCCATACCCGTCCGCATTACCCGACACCCATCATCACCGACATGAGCACTGAACACAAACAGGATGGCTGTGCCTGCTGCGGCTCACCCGAGCTGGCTCCATCCGCTGACTCCAATATCCAAGATGGCCCGCAAGAGGTCTTCACGGTTTCCGGCATGGACTGCTCGGAGGAAGTTGCGGCGATTGAGCGGTCTTTGAGCCCGCTGCCCGGCGTGAGAGGTGTCCGGGCAGATCTCATCGCTTCAAAAGTCACCGTTTTTCACAATGGCACGCTTGCACGAGGGAGCATCGCGGAAAAAATCAACAAGAGCGGGGTGACGGTGGCGGGCGGACAACCGCCGCAATCAAGGCTTTCAGTGCCCGCCATACTCGTAGGCATCTCGGGGATTGCGACGGGCGTTGGTCTCTTTTTGGAATGGGCGGGATTCCGGCCCGGCTGGCAACCGGATGTTGCATTTCTCACGGCAATCCTTGCCGGAGGATGGCTGGTGGCACCCAAAGCCCTCCGTTCTCTGAGGTCGTTTTCGCTGGATATGAATGTGCTCATGACCGTGGCTGTCATCGGCGCGGTCTCCATCGGACAACATGCCGAAGGCGCAGCGGTTGTTTTTCTGTTCTCCCTGTCCGAACTGCTCGAATCGTGGAGCGTGGGCCGCGCCCGCCGCGCCATCCAGGCGCTCATGCAACTCACTCCCGATGTGGCACTCGTCAGGCGGGAGGGGGGGTTCCAGGAAGTTCCGGCAAACGAGGTTTCCATAGGCGAAAGCATCCAAGTCAAGTCAGGCGCGAAAATCCCGCTCGATGGCACGATTACGGCGGGAGCCTCCACTGTTGACCAAGCCCCCATTACCGGCGAATCCATGCCCGTTGAAAAGGGTCCCGGGGATACCGTTTTTGCGGGGACCATCAATGGCGGGGGCTCGCTGGAAATCCAGACGACCAAAGCCGCGGGCGATACGACCATCGCGAGAATCATCAAAATGGTGGAGGAGGCGCGGGAGAAAAAGGCTCCGGTTCAACGCTTCGTGGATGTCTTCGCCAAATACTACACTCCCGCCGTGATGATTCTGGCGGTGCTTGTCTGCCTCGTTCCTCCGCTGCTGCTGGCCGCCCCCTGGATGGATTGGATTTACCGGGCACTCGTCCTTCTCGTCATTGCCTGTCCCTGCGCGCTGGTCATCTCCACTCCGGTAAGCGTGGTCGCGGGCCTCACCGCGATGGCCCGTCGTGGCGTCCTCATCAAAGGCGGGGCACACCTCGAAGCCCTTGGAAGGTTGCGCGCCCTGGCCGTGGATAAGACCGGCACCATTACCGAGGGCAAACCGCGCGTGTTCGACGTGATGCCTTTTTCCAACACCACCACGGAAGAAATCCTGCGTATAGCCGCGGCCATCGACACGCATTCCACCCACCCGCTTGCCCAGGCGGTCGTCCGACATGCCAGGGGGGCGGGCATCGCCTTCGACTCCGCCGATGACTACCAGGCAAAGACGGGGAGAGGCGCGGAAGCCGCCATCGCAGGCCACGACTATTTCGTCGGAAACCATCGCTTCGCCCATGAGCTTGGCGTCTGTTCCGGCAAACTCGAAGCCCGCCTGGCCGAAATCGAAGCGCAGGCAAAATCGGTCGTGATCGTCGGCCATCGTCCGCACGCCGACTGCGCCGGGGAAGTCCTGGGCATTGTCACGGTCGGGGATGCCATCCGTCCAAATGCCGCGGAAGCCCTCCGCCGGATTCACGCGGCCGGCATTCGCAGGGTGGTGATGCTCAGTGGCGACAACACCCGCACCGCCATGGCCATCGCGAAACAGGCGGGCATCGATGAAGCACGGGGCGACCTTCTGCCCGCCGGCAAAATCGAACAGGTCAAAAAGCTCGCCGCCGAGTTCGGCGGTGTCGGCATGATCGGCGACGGGGTGAACGACGCCCCCGCACTCGCCGCCGCGGACGTGGGCATCGCAATGGGGCTTGCGGGCACAGACACGGCGATCGAAACCGCCGATGTCGCACTCATGCGGGACGATCTCATGATGGTGTCCGAAGCCATCCGCCTGGGACGTCGCACGCTCGGAATCATCCGCTTCAACATCGCCTTTGCCCTCGGCATCAAAGCCGTGTTTCTCGCTCTTGCCCTCCTCGGGTATGCAAGCCTGTGGATGGCAGTCCTTGCCGACACCGGTGCAACCTTGCTTGTTATTGCAAATGCGCTCCGGCTCCTCCGGCCGGCGCGTGGCGCGGAATAACAGAGGTTTACTCCGCGAACGTTGGGGTCGATCCCTGCGGCTGTGTTGCCCGACGGAGCGGTTCCGGGGACATGTCTCACAAAAAATGACGGTTGACAGGCGTCGGCTTTAATATGTAGCCGTTGCTCCGTAATGTAGCAGATGCAACATTAAAATGGAAAACAGAAACTGTAATTATGAGGAATCCCATCAAACACATTTCAATTGCCTGCATTCTTTCCGGGTTGGTAATCATGGCGGCTGATGCTGCCGAACCCTATACGCATCAGCCTCCCTCGCACAGCGCGCCCCCTGCTATTCCGGTCTTCCCTCCCGCGCGGGACAAGTGGCAATACAATCTCTTCCATCCGACGCCGCGTTCCTTAATGCGCGAGATGAGCACCGACCGACCAGACAAGACGGAAAGCGCCTATACGGTGGATGCCGGGCATTTCCAGATCGAGGCCACACTCGTTCAATTTGGCGTTGATACCTGGAATGCGGAGGGGGAAAAGGTTTGGGGAATCAACGCCGGGAATGTCAACCTCAAGGTGGGGCTGACCAACAACGCTGACTTTCAAGTCGTGGTGGAAAATTATCTCTATGAACGCGTGCGGACCGATGGATCAACTGTGAAAAAGTCCGGATTTGGCGGCATCCAGACCAGGCTGAAAGTCAATCTGTGGGGCAACGACGGCGGCACGACGGCACTCGCCGTGATGCCCTACATCAACTGGCCAACGAACACAGACGGGTTCGGGAACAAAAAGGTCGAGGGAGGACTCGTTATTCCCCTCGCGGTGGAATTGCCGTGGGGCTTCGGCATGGGAATGATGACGGAGGTGGATTTCGTGGTGCGCGACGTGAGCGGCTGCGGAGTGGATTTCGTTAATTCAATCACCTTCAGTCGAAACATCATCGGCAACCTTGCGGGATACGCCGAGTGCTACACATTGCTGCCGGACACAGGCATTGCTCCAATCGTCACGCTCGATGTCGGGCTGACTTATGCATTCACGGTCGACATCCTGCTCGACGTCGGCATCAACTTCGGGGTCACGGAAGCCGCCGAGGATTTCAATCCGTTTGCCGGCTTTTCGATGCGGTTCTAAATTCACTCCACCTCTCCGGCTCCCTTGAAAAAAACCCGTTGAAGCTCCGGGCAGTTTCTTCTGCTTCTGATTGACGGGATCTGTTTTTAGCAATTTCAAACGGACCAACAGAGGCGCATTATTCCTGAGAAACATCTGGACTTCAAACATGGCGGCCGTTATTCAACAATTCACTTGAATATGACAATATATGCTTCCCTTCCGCCCCGTCATTTTAAGGACGAGATTTTCCGGCAGTTCGCCCGGATCGGAAAGGCGCTGGCCAGCCCGAAGAGGGTGGAGCTGTTGGATGTGCTGAGCCAAGGGCCTCGGACGGTCGAAGTGTTGGCTCGGGAAGCTGAGTGCTCGGTCGCCAACACTTCCCGGCATCTCCAGGTCTTGCGCGGGGCTCGCTTGGTCGAGGGAGATCGCTCCGGGCTTTTTGTGACTTATCGGGTTTCGGACGAACGGGTGTCGGCTTTCCTGCGTCAGTTCCGGCTTCTGGCCGAGTCGAGGTTGGCCGAGGTGAATGCGACCACGCAGGCGTTTTTGGGAGAACGCATCGGGTTCAAGCCGGTGGGCCGCAGGGAACTGCTTCGTCAGGTTCGAGCCGGGGAGGTCACGGTCCTTGACGTGCGTCCGCGCGAAGAATATGCGGCGGGGCATTTGCCGGGAGCGATTTCGGTTCCCTTGGACGATCTCCGGAAACGGCTGCGCGGGATTCCGAAAGATCGGGGGATCGTCGCCTATTGCCGGGGGCCGCATTGCGTGCTTTCGGTCGAGGCGGTCGAATTGCTGCGAAGGCGCGGCTATCGGGCACAACGCTTTGATCTCGGAGTCCACGACTGGCGTGGGCTTGGATTTGAAATCGAAACCGTGGCCGCCGGAGGAATTGCGGCATGACTCAGACACCCAGAGCCCACTTGGCCCCGTCGATCTTTGACCCTGCCGGGTTGATGCGCGAATCGCGGCGTCAGAACAACCTGCCATCTGAAAACGATTTCGAAAAGGGCAAGGAGAACGGGAATACGGATTTGCTCGCGTTGCTACGGAAAACGGTTTCGGCGTGGGAAGGCACCGGAAAATGAAAACACGAGAAAGCGGAATGCCCGAGGAGGAGCTGTGGGAAACATTTTTCCAGCCCGAATCGATTTTGGAGAAGCTTGGACTCAAACCGGTCACTCGGCTCGTCGTGGATTTCGGATGTGGCTACGGCACGTTCTCCCTTCCCGCGGCGAAGAGGATCGAAGGCCGTGTTGTGGGACTGGACAGTTTTTCTGTGCCGGGAGCGATCATCGATCTGCCGCCCTGGCACTATGGATTGATCGGGCATTCCATCTGATTATTTCAACACCGAACCGCAAGGCAGACAAAATATGACCGCCCCGAATCACCACTGGAACGCGATCTTCTCGACCAAAACGGACCCGGAACTTGGCTGGTATGAAAGCGATGCCTCACAGACCCTCAAGTTCCTCGACCTCATTCCCGGGAACAAAACCGCCACGATCTTTCTTCCCGGGGCCGGAACTTCGGTGCTCGTGGACGAGCTTCTGTCCCGGGGTTCACGGCTCATTCTCAATGATATCAGCGAAGAAGCGCTGAACAAATTGAAGGAAAGAACAGGAAATATGGAAGGACAGATCTCGTGGCTTCACCACGATATATCAACGCCTCTTCCTGAGGGGCTCCCCCATGCGGATATATGGATCGACCGCGCCGTGTTGCACTTCCTTTTGGAGGAAGCAGACATTCAATCCTACTTCAATAATCTCCGGTCGGCGGTAAGTCCCGAGGGATATATTTTACTCGCCGAATTCGCCACAGACGGCGCGCCAAAATGTGCCGGATTGGATTTGCACCGCTATTCCGTGGAGGAGATGACGGAGCGCCTTGGAACCGGTTTCGCGCTTCTCAAACACGAGGAATACACCTTCATCAATCCGTATGGCGATCCGCGTCCGTATATCTATGCCCTCTATAAAAGGAAACAATGAAACGCATTTCCTTCCGCAAACTTCTGCCCTGGCTGGCGACCCTGGCCGTTTTGAGTGCCGTCGTCTATTTTATCAAATTTCGTCCTCTTCCGGTGGAGATGCACACCGTCGCCCTCGGGGAAGTGCGGGGCGAAGTGATGGGCACGGGGGTGTTGCAGCCACATGTGCAAACGACCATCAGCCCGCGGATTCAGGAGCGGCTCGTCGAAGTGCTCGTGGACCAGGGCGACACGGTCAGGTCCGGACAGTTGCTCGCGCGGCTGGATGACGGAGAACTCCAGCGCCAGGTGGATGTCGCGCAGGCGGCTCTGGCCTCGGCGCGGGCGACCGAAGAGCGCGTGCGGGTGGATGAAGTCCGCGCCGCAGCGGTGGAACGCCAAGCGCGGGAGAGCCACGAACGAACGACCAAACTTGCCGGAGCGAAGATCACCTCCGCATCCGATTTCGACAAATCCATCGAACAACTGCGCATCGCGGAGTCCGGAAGGGAGCTCGCCCTGGCCGCCACAACAGAAGCCCAACAACAGGTCATCACGGCAGAGAAAACTCTCGCCCACCAACGGGAGCGGCTGGGTTTCGCGCAAATTCTCAGCCCGTATGACGGCCTGATCATACGCCGCGACCGCGACACGGGAGGCGTCGTTGTTCCGGGCAGTTCGCTCATGCAACTCATCTCGACGAAGGAAATCTGGATTTCCGCCTGGGTGGACGAGACCGCATCCGCGGGACTGGCCGTCGGTCAGCCCGCGCGCGTCGTTTTCCGCTCCGAGCCGGGGAAGCAGTATCCCGGCGAGGTGGCGCGGTTGGGCCGCGAGACGGACCGTGAGACCCGCGAGTTTCTCGTGGATGTGGGCGTTCACGAATTGCCCCCAAACTGGACCGTGGGCCAGCGCGCCGAAGCGTTCATCGAGACCGGAAAAAAATCATCCGCCCTCACCGTGCCGCCGCGTTTTCTCGCGTGGCGCGGGGGAAAACCGGGCGTCTTCGCGGTTGAAAACGGGCGGGCGCGCTGGCGCGGGGCAAAGCTTGGCCTGCGCGGGCGGGAGGAGGTTGAAGTGCTCGAAGGCTTGTCGGCGGGCACCGTGGTATGCAGACCGCGCGACAAGAAATCACTTCTGGCGGACGGCCAGCGGGTGGCAGGACCATGAACCTTGCCGCGCAGGACATCCGGCGGAACCTCGGGCGATTCGTGCTCACCGCGCTGGGCATCGGCCTGTTGCTGATGCTCGTGCTGGGCATGGGCGGTATTTACCAGGGATTGTCTTTCGAGGCCACCCAACTGGTGGACCAGGTCGGCGCGGATTTTTGGGTCGTGCAAAAGGACACGCGCGGGCCGTTCGCAGAAATCTCCCGGCTTCCGGCCAATCTGAAATTTCGCCTGCTGGCTGTGCCTGGGGTGCAAAGCGCGCGCAGCTTTGTTTCGCACACGGTGCAACGCGAGGCTCAGGGGAGGCCGTTGCGCATGTTCGTGCAAGGGCTGGACTGGCCGGATGATCGCGGCGAATGGCTGCGGTTGATTGCAGGGCGTCCGCTGGCTCAGGGCCATTATGAGATGATCGCCGACAAAATCATCGGCTTCGATCTCGGGGATAAAATTCCGCTCGGCAAGGACGTTTACACCGTCGTCGGACTCACCCAAGGCATGGCCTCCTCATCCGGCGATGGCATGGCGTTCTTCACCTCGCGCGATGCGATGGCCGTGCAGTTCGACGTGTCCGGCGAGGCGGCCCGCCTGGAACGTGCGGCGCGGCGCGCGCGCACGGCGCGGCAGGATGTCGGACGTCTGCAACCGGAATTTCTCGAACGCGCTGGCGGCCCTTCCAGCGCCCTGCCCGCTCTGGCGACCCCGCTCGTGAGCGCCATTTTGGTCAACCTCGCGCCGGGGGCGGATTCGAACGCGGTCCTTGCGACAATTTCCGCATGGCCCGACGTGACGGTCCACACGCACGAAGGCCAACGGCAGCTCCTGCTGCGGGGCAATGTGGACCGCGCGCGCCGCCAGCTCGGTCTGTTCCGCGTCATTCTCGTCGCCGTCTCGACGATCATCATGGCGCTCATCATCTACACGCTCACTCTGGACAAGACACACGACATCGCCATGCTCAAACTGATGGGAGCGCGCCACCGGGTCATCGCGGGTCTCATCCTGCAACAGGCCTTGCTGCTGGGGGCGCTCGGCTACGGCATCGCTTACTACATCGGCCAATGGCTTTTCCCTCTGTTTCCGAGGCGGGTGATGATTACGACGACGGACCTTTGGATTCTGGCGGGCATCGTCCTGGCCATCTCCGTCCTGGCCAGCCTGCTGGGCATCGCCAAGGCCATGCGCGTCGAGCCGAACAAGGTGCTCTCCTGATGAGCCATTCCACTGACAACACGCATGCCGTGGAGGTTCGCAATCTCACGAAAATCTATGGCAGCGGCAATACCGAAGTCGCGGCCATGAAGGACGTGAGCTTCTCCGTGGCCAAGGGCGAAGTCGCAGCATTGCTCGGCCCGAGCGGCGCGGGCAAATCCACTTTGCTGACCGCCATCGGACTTATCAATCCCCCGACCTCCGGGCGCATTTTCATTGGTGGCCAACCGGTGATGGACGCAGATCGCGAGATGGTGAACCTCTCGGCCTTCCGCCGCAAGCACCTGGGCTTTGTCTTCCAGAAGGCGAACCTGATCGCGTTCCTCAACGCCGTGCAAAACGTGCAGGTTGCGCTGGAGATCAACGATGTCGCCCCGCGGGCGGCCCACAACCGCGCGATGGAATTGCTCGATTACCTCGGCGTGGCCGACCGGGCGAACAACCTGCCGGACGCGCTCTCCGGCGGGCAGCAGCAGCGCGTGGCCGTGGCTCGGGCACTCGCCAACCGGCCGAGCCTGATTCTCGCCGACGAACCGACCGCCGCGCTCGACAGCGCTCGCGGTCGGCAGGTGATGGAGCTGTTCCGCAAAGTCGCCCGCGAGCGCGGCACCGCCGTGATCGTGGTGACGCACGACCACCGTTCGCTCGATGTCTTCGACCGGACCTATGAGATGGAGGACGGACGCCTCGGTGCTGCGGCTATATGACTGCATCCAATCACCACTGGAACGCGATCTTCTCGAGCAAAACGGACCCGGAACTTGGCTGGTATGAAAGCGATGCCTCACAGCCCCTCAAGTTCCTCGACCTCATTCCCGGGAACAAAACCGCCACGATCTTTCTTCCCGGGGCCGGAACTTCGGTGCTCGTGGACGAGCTTCTTTGCCGGGGTTCACGGCTTCTCCTCAATGACATCAGCGAGGAAGCCCTGAACAAATTGAAGGAAAGAACAGGAAGCGTTGAAGGGCAGGTCCGGTGGCTCCGTCATGATATTTCCAAGCCTCTTTCTGCTGGTCTTTCCAAAGCGGACATATGGATCGGCCGCGCGGTGCTACATTTCCTTTTGTCTGAGGGCGACATTCAATCCTACTTCAACAATCTCCGATCCGCGCTCGCTCCAGAGGGTCATGTTTTGCTTGCCGAATTCTCCACATCCGGAGCCCCGAGATGTGCCGGACTGGATTTGCACCGCTACTCTGCAGCAGAGATGGCGGAGCGCCTTGGACCCGCGTTCCAGCTCGCCAAAAGCGAGGACTTCACCTTCATCAATCCCTATGGTGATCCACGCCCCTATGTCTATGCGCTGTTCAAAAGAACCGCGACCTGACGGAAAAAGGGCGGCGCCTGGATTCCAGAAGATTGCCCTGCAAGAAAGGTGATGTCTTCCGCTGATTACAGGCTCTCGCGGGCAGCCACAAGATAAGCGGTGATCTGCTTTGCCTCAGCTTCGTTGAGCCGTGCCCGATCTGACATCCGGAGAACTTTGGCCCGCCATTCTGCGGAATTATATTTCGCGATCGGCACCGGCGCGTGGCAACTCGTGCAGCGGGTGGCAAAAGCGCGCCGACCGGCGGCAAGTGTCCCGATCGAATCGCCGTTCGCCGCCGCCGCCCGCGTCATCTCCGGATTGACGGCGGGCGCACCTGATTTCATGGCCTCGCACCCCGCAAGGCCACTCGCAAGTAGTGAGGCGAAGACAATTTTCCGATGCTTCGTCATGCGACTCCTTTAGAAATGAAATCCAAAGATCGTCCGAAGTTGGAAATCCGGTTCCTCGGAAATTCCTGTCACCTGGACAAGCGCTGTGGTCGTGACATAAAATCGGTCGTAGCGAAACGACGCATTCGGACCGGCATACACGACGGAATCCCCGGCTTCCGCCCAATCGGAAAAATCGATTTCGTGGAGAAATTCTGCTCCGAGCAGAAAGTTCGGCGAGAATTGGTAGCTGGCGCCAAGGGTTTGCTCGAAAGCGCCCGTGCGTTCGTTGAAATACCCGAACCGCTCGCCTTCCCATTCCGCTTCGAGAACCGCATTGTAGGCAAGCACCAGCGGCCCGAAATTTTTCTGAAGGATGAGCTTTCCTTCCACTTCCAGTTTTTGGTCTCCCAGTTTGACTTCCGCATAGACCGCCGAACCGAGGATGTCCGTGACCGGATTGGTCAGATTATAGATGAGCTCCACGGCGCTGTCCTGGTAAGCCGCATGCGCTCCGTCCTCACCGCCGGCTACCTTGTCGAGGACTTTCCAGTCGGCCACGTAAACACCCATCTGCAATCGGTCGGTCAAGCCGAACTCAATCTCGTGCCGAAAATCGATTTCATTGCCACGCCCACCCCCTTCGCGCCGGGTCTTCCATGTGACCCAGTTCTCAATTTCAATTTCCCCCTTCACTGCGGTCGTTGCCTCATAAACGTAGGTGAATCGCCGCTCGCCAGCTTCTGCTGTATTTATAACAATCAGTCCACCAACGAGTAGTGTAAGTGATGTGACAAGAATGTGATTTTTAATATTCATTTAATGCGCGTGAGACGCAATCTCATATATGGCGCGAATCTTGGTGAAAAGGATTTTATTCAAAGAAATTCGTCGCCCGGAAACGCGAGGGGATGTGAGAAGAAAAAAATCTCGAACCGCTTCGGTGGTCATCGGGGTTTTGCGGACTTACAAAGCCACGATCCCTTCGCCGGCCAGCCGGTCGGCGAGAATTTTTCTCGCCCGATAGATGCGTGCATCGACCGCCTTGGGCGAAATGCCGATGATGGGTGCTCCTTGTGGGGAAGCTGGTCGATGGCTCCCAGGAGGAAGACCTCGGCCACTTATTTCAAGCCGGACGGCATCCCGCTCCGCGACCTGGAAGAAGTGGTCCTTGCCGCCGATGAACTCGAAACACTGCGGCTCGCGTGCGGCGAAGGCCTTTACCATGCCGACGCGGCCAAACGCATGGGGATCTCACGCCAAACCTTCGACCGGATCATTCACAAAGCCCGCTGCAAAGTGGCCACCGCCCTCGTTCATGGCCACGCTCTCCGGATCGAAAAATCCCCGTGATCCCGCCCGGAATCATCCCGCGGAGACCGGAATGAAGCGCTGCAAAAACATTTTATTTTTCCGGTTGTTTATATGATTATATAAACATATAGTTATTTCATGAACAAAAAATTCTCCGGTTGGAAAAATGAAGGGAAGGCGGGCGGAAAATGAGCCGATTTCTCATTCCCATATTGATTGGCTGCGCGATCGGTGCGGCGATGGGATATTTCGGGCAGTGCTCTTCCGGGGCGTACCCGCTGACCTCGACCTGGTGGCGTGGCGCGCTTTATGGCGCGACTCTCGGCGGGCTCTTTGCCTTTTCCGGCAGCCGATGAAGATTCCGGGCCATGACAAACCATTCGATGCGGGCAAACATGGGGGAGGCAGTCCTGGAGATGATCGCGGCGCGGTTCCGGGTGCTGGGCGAGGCGAGCCGACTGAAGCTGATCATCGCCCTGGAGGGCGGGGAGAAAAATGTCTCCGCCCTTGTCGCGCTCACCGGACAGACCCAGGCCAATGTGTCCCGCCAGCTCCAGGTCCTGACCGAGGCGGGCCTGCTCGGGCGAAGGAAAGAGGGGCTGCACGTCATCTACCGCATCGCCGACAAATCGATCTTCGACATGTGCGACCATGTTTGCGGCAGCCTCCAGCGCCGCATCGACGCCCAGGCCGGCGTTTTCCGTCCCGGCCCTGCCAAGAGCCGGAAAACGTGACCTAATACATTTTCAGATCCACCAAACCAAACGACAATAAGAAACCCAATGAAAGCTATCACCGTCAGCGAACTCAAAAGCCTCCTCTCCGGCACGCCTCCCCCCAATCTGATCGACGTGCGCACCCCGGCCGAATTCGAGGCCGTTCACGTGCCGGGAGCGCGCTCGATGCCTCTGGACACTCTCGATTGCGCGGGGATCCTTGCCGGTCGCGACAAATCCGGCGACGCCTCCCCGATTCACATCCTCTGCCATAGCGGGGTCCGGGCCAAACAGGCAGCGGAAAATTTTGCGGCCGTTGGATTCCAGGACTGCCTGGTTGTGGAAGGCGGAACCCATGCCTGGGTGGAGGCTGGATTTCCGGTCGCACGCGGCGAACGCGGGGTGCTCCCTCTCGACCGGCAGATGCAACTCATCATCGGATTGATCGTCCTGGCTGGTGTCCTGCTTTCCCACTTCCTGAGCCCCGCATGGATCTGGCTTTCGGGATTCGCGGGCTGCGGGCTGATCTTTGCCGGACTCACCGGAATTTGTCCGCTGCGCTCGGTCGTCGCTCAAATGCCGTGGAACCAGGGCGGGGCCAAGTGCAAGGGCACTTGCTGCGGAGCCTGAACCAGATTCCATGAACCGAAAACGAATTGTGATTGTTGGCGGCGTGGCGGGCGGGGCATCCTGCGCGGGCCGGTGCCGGAGACTGGATGAAACCGCGGAAATCCTCATGTTGGACCGGGGGCCATACGTTTCCTTCGCGAACTGCGGCCTGCCCTACTACGTGGGGGATGTGATCAAGGATGAGGCCGAACTCCTCGTCGCAAATCCCGTGCTGTTCCGGGAGCGCTTCAACATCGAAGTCCGCACAAAGCATGAAGCTGTGGCGATTGACCGCGAGGCGCGGGAGATCGAGGTGAAGGAACTCCCCACCGGCCGCTTGTATCGCGAGAAGTATGGCGCGCTCGTGCTCTCGCCGGGGGCCGCGGCAGTGCGCCCGCCGCTGCCGGGCATCGATCTTCCGGGAATTTTTGTCGTGCGCACGATTCCGGACACCCGGCAGATCCGCGCGTGGATCGACGGGAAGGCCACGAAGCGCGCGGTCATTGTCGGCGGGGGATTCATCGGCCTGGAAATGGCGGAAAACCTCGCGCATCGCGGGCTTTCCGTAACGGTTGTCGAAATGCTCGACCAAGTGATGCCGCCACTCGATCCCGAGATGGCCCGGCCGGTCCAGGAGCACCTCGAAAAGCACGGCGTGAAAGTGGCTCTCGGCGACGGCGTCGCGGGCTTCGAGCCCAGCGGCGGACAGCTTTCGGTGAAAACCAAATCCGGTGCCGCTCACACCGCCGACATCGTCATCCTCGCGATCGGCGTCCGCCCGGAAACCGCTCTGGCAAAGGCTGCGGGGCTGGAACTCGGCGCCCGTGGCGGGATCCGGGTGGACGAACGGATGCGCACGAACGACCCGAACATCTGGGCGGTCGGCGATGCGGTCGAAGCGAGGGATGCAGTCACCGGAGAATGGACCTTGATCCCGCTCGCGGGCCCGGCGAACCGGCAGGGGCGCGTTGCCGCCGACGTGATCTGCGGGCGCGATGCCAGGTTCCGCGGAGTCCAGGGAACGGCGGTCTGCGGGATTTTTGACATCGCGGTCGCAAGCACTGGCGCAAGCGAGAAGAGCCTCCTGCGCGCCGGGATCACCGACTACGAAAAAGTTTATCTCCACCCCGCGAATCATGTGGGTTATTATCCGGGCGCGAAACCGGTCCACTTGAAACTCCTCTTCCACAATTCCGACGGAAGAATCCTCGGCGCGCAGGCCGTCGGCGAGGCGGGCGTGGACAAGCGCATCGATGTCATCGCGACCGCGATCCAGTTCGGCGGAACCGTCTTCGACCTCGAGGAAGCGGAACTCTGCTACGCGCCGCAATTCGGCGCCGCCAAAGATCCCGTGAACCATGCGGGCATGATCGCCGCGAATTCCCTGCGGGGGGATCACCCGCTCGCGGACTGGAAACAACTGACTCCCGACTCCGCGGTTCTCGTGGATGTCCGCGATCCGGACGAATTCGCGGAAGGACACCTTCCCGGCGCGGTCAATCTTCCCCTGAACGAACTCCGCACCCGGCTTGGCGAGTTGCCGCGCGACCGGGAACTCTGGCTCTACTGCCGCGTCGGACAGCGGGGGTATTACGCAACCCGCCTGCTCATGCAGCATGGGTTCCGGGCAAGAAACCTCCCCGGCGGATACCTGACCTATGAGTTGATCAAGGCCACCACGAACCCTTCCTGACAAAATATGAAACTCGCCATCCGCCGGGTTTTGAACCTCTCTCTTTATCTGGGCTTCTGCCTCATGATCGGAACCGGTCTGCTGATGGCTTGCCGCCTGGTGCCCGGCAGCCGTGGCGGGCAGGGATTGGAGATGCTGGGGTGGAACCGGCATGAATGGGGCGAGCTTCACACATGGACCGCCTATTTCTTCATGGCACTCATCGCGGCACACCTTGTCATGAGCTGGGGGTGGCTCGTCAGATGCGCCGCCCAGGGGCATGCCTGGCGGCTGGCGGCCGGATTGCTGGCAGGGGCCGCGATTATCGCCGCGCTTCTTGTTTTTCCGATCGAACGACATCACGGCGGCGGACCGGAAAGGAAGCACGGAAAACCGAAAAATGAGCCGCCCGCACACAGCCAGATTTCGAAAGGTGAAGCCCCCGATGCCTCCCCCCTCGATCGTCCCCTATGACCCCATCACCCTTGGCAGAAACCATCCTCCCAACGACAGTTGCTCGCTCTTCTTCCGTGGCACGGGCATCCTGCCCATGCGAAACAATCCAGCAAGACATGGGCAGAAAACCAGCGCGACAGCGCATGGTAAAATGGGAAAGACACCCAGGCGGCGAGGGCAGCCGCTCGGGAGACTGCCGGAGGCAGCCCGCAGGGCGAGATGAGCGGGAGCGAACGAGTCAAATGTTTGGTGCAGGAGCACAACCGAAACGAAGTGAAGCATTGCCCATGCTCCGTCCAATTTTCGACAGAGGCGCGCTTCTGCTTCTATTGGCGCTGGTACTCACGGGCGCCGGCTGCGGGAAAAAGCACACGCGGGCCGGCAAGCCGTTGCCCGCTGTTTCAGTCCGGGTCCAGACCATCGAAGCGAAGCCCCATGTCGCCAGCGAAGACGTGGTCGCCACCGTCAACGCGAAGCTGCGTTCCGTCATCGAATCCAAGATCAGCGGACGGATTGACAAGATGCTTGTCACGGACGGCCAAAAGGTCAAAGCGGGCGACCTTCTCGTCCAGCTCGACGTCCGCGAGATCCAGGCCAAACTCGACCAGGCGACACCGGTCCGCGAGCAGGCCGAAAAAGACCTGAAACGCTTCACGGACCTGCTGGCCAAGCGCGTGATCACGCAACAGGAGTTCGAGTCCGCGCAAGCGAAGGTGCGGGTTGCCCGCGCGGCGGTCATCGAAGCGGAGACCATGCTCGGCTACGCAAAAGTCACCGCGCCATTCGACGGGGTGATCACGCGCAAGATGGCCGATGTCGGCGATCTTGCCACGCCGGGCAAACCGCTCGTCGAGATGGAAGATCCCGGCGCGTTGCGTCTCGAGGCCGGTGTTCCGGAGGCCATCATCGACCGGGTCACCCTCGGCTCGAAACTCGGCGCCCGCGTCGGATCGAACGAACTCGAGGGCGTGGTCAGGGAAATTTCTCCCACCGCCGACCCGAACAGCCGGACTCTTCTCGTCAAGCTCGACCTGCCGGCCACCCCGGGATTACGGACGGGGCAATTCGGCCGCGTTGCGGTGCCTGTCGCGGAGACCTCGGTCCTGCGGGTGCCGGCCGCCGCAGTCATCCGCCGCGGGCAGATGGAATTGCTCTTTGTCCGCGACGGCAACCACGCGCGGCTGCGGATCGTGAAGACCGGAAAGCCGATCGGGGAAGAAATCGAAGTCGTCTCGGGAGTCGATGCCGGCGAGGAGGTCATCACGGAAGGTGTCGGCAACGTGGTTGACGGACAGCCGGTCGAGGTCAAGCCATGAGCGAACCCCTCGGCATCGCGGGCCGGATCGCCCGCGCATTCATCAACTCGAAGCTGACGCCGCTGATCATGGTCTCGTCGGTGCTGCTCGGCGTGGCCGCCGTCCTGCTGCTGCCGCGCGAGGAGGAACCCCAGATCAAGGTGCCGATGATCGACGTGCTGGTTTCGATGCCGGGCACCGGCTCGAAGGAAATCGAGGAACGCGTCACCCGCCCGATGGAAAAACTCCTCTGGGAAATTCCCGGAGTCGAATATCTTTATTCCACCTCCAGCCCCGGCCAGAGCCTCGTCATCGTGAGGTTTGTCGTCGGCTCGGATGCCGAACAGAGCATCGTTCTGCTCAACCAAAAGCTGCAGGCCAACTTTGACATCCTTCCCCACGGCGTCTCGCATCCGCTCATCAAGCTGCGCTCCATCGACGATGTGCCGATCTTGGCGTTGACGTTGCACAGCGCAACCCATGACCACCTGACACTGCGGAGGCTCGCCGCACAGGTCGATGACGCCGTCAAGCAGGTGCCGATGGTCGCCGAGACGAAAATGCTGGGCGGCGCGCGGCGCGAATTGAGGGTCCTGCTCGACCCGCCTCGCCTCGCCTCCCGCGGGCTGACCCCGGCCGGCCTCATTCCCCTTTTGCGCCAGGCCAACCGGCAGTTCACGTCGGGAGGGCTCACCAGCGAGAACCGCGAGATCGTCGTCGAAACCGGCGCGTTCCTCCAGAACGCCGAAGATGTCGAAAATGTCGTCGTCGGGGTTTCGGATGGCAAGCCGATCTATCTCCGCGATGTCGCGGACATCGTGGACGGGGCCGGGGAACCGTCGAACTATGTGTTTTACGGCGACAAGGCGAACGCCGGGGAACCCGCCGTCACGCTGACCGTCGCGAAGCGCCCGGGCGTGAATGCGATCGATGTGGCGGGCCGTGTGTTGAAGAAAGTGGACTCGCTCAAGGGCACCCTCATCCCCTCGGACGTGACGGTGTCGGTCACGCGCGACTACGCGGAGACCGCCGCGGAGAAATCCAACGAATTGCTCTTCCACATGCTGATCGCGGTCGTCGGGGTGTCGGTCCTCGTCCTGCTGACGCTCGGGTGGCGGGAGTCGCTCATCGTGGGGATCGCGATCCCCTGCACGCTCGCGCTCACGTTGCTGGTTTTTTATCTCTACGGCTACACGCTGAACCGCATCACGCTGTTCGCGCTGATCTTCTCGATCGGCATCCTCGTCGATGATGCCATCGTCGTGGTCGAGAACATCGTGCGCCATTTCCATCTGCCGCACAACAAAGGCAGGAATGCGACGGAGATCGCCCTCGAGGCGGTCAACGAAGTCGGCAACCCGACGATCCTGGCCACCTTTGCCGTCATCGCGGCCGTTCTGCCGATGGCCTTCGTCGGCGGGCTCATGGGGCCCTACATGCGGCCGATCCCGATCGGATCCAGCGCCGCGATGTTTTTCTCCCTCGCCATCGCGTTCATCGTGACCCCGTGGGCGGCGATCCGGATTTTGAAGAGAGCAAAGGGCGACACGCAAACCGCCGCACAAGCAGATGGGACACCGCATTCCCACTTCGAGCACGAGGAGGATTTTTTCACCCGCCTCTACCGCCGGATCATGGGACCGCTCCTCGCGCACGCCCGCTGGCGGTGGACGTTCCTCGCCGCGATCGTCGGACTCCTGCTTGGCGCCATGGCGCTTGTCGGCATCGGGTCCGTGAAGGTGAAAATGCTGCCGTTCGACAACAAGAGCGAATTCCAGATCATCCTGAACATGCCCGAAGGCAGCGCCCTGGAACGAACCGCCCAGGCCGCGCTGGAAATGGCCGCCGCCGTGCGCGACGAACCCGAGGTCAGGGACTATCAGGTCTATGCCGGGGTCGCCTCCCCGTTCAACTTCAACGGGCTCGTGCGCCACTATTTCATGCGCAACGGCGCGAACGTTGCCGACATCCAGGTGAACCTCGTCGGCAAGGACGACCGGAAAGCCAGGAGCCATGACATCGCCAAGCGCATCCGCCCGCGGGTCGCGGCGATCGCGGAGAAATTCGGCGCGCGGGTCGCCGTGGCCGAGGTGCCGCCCGGACCGCCGGTCCTCCAGACGCTGGTCGCCGAGATTTACGGGCCGACCGGGGAGTCGCGCCTCAAGATGGCCGGGAAGGTGCGGGACATTTTCAAGGGCGTGGACGGCGTCGTCGACGTCGATTGGTATGTCGAAGCCGACCAGCCGAAAGCGAAGTTCGTCATCGACAAGGAAAAGGCCGCCCTCAACGGCATCAGCGCCGAGACGATCTCGCAGACGCTCCAGATCGCGGTGGGCGGCCAATCGATCGATCTCCTCCACCTCCCGCGCGAGAAGGAGGACGTGAACATCGCCCTCGAACTCCCGCGCTCGGCCCGCGTCACGCCGGAGGAACTTCTCGCCTTGCGCGTGCGTTCCGGCGACGCCAACGCCCTCCCCGAACCCGGAGTCTCCGGCGAGACCCCGCTCGTGCCGCTGCGCGAGCTGGTGACCATTGAAAAGACGATCACCGACAAAAGCATCTACCACAAAAACCTGATGCCCGTGACCTACGTCATCGGCGATGTCGCCGGAACGATCGAAAGCCCGGTCTACGCGATCCTCAAAATGAACAGCGCGCTCGCGAAACTCGACACGCGCGAGTTCGGCGGCAACGGCGCAAAGCTCGAGGTCTTCAATTCCACGCTGCCGTTCACCGGCGAGCAGCCCGCCCTCAAATGGGACGGCGAGTGGCATATCACGATCGAGGTCTTCCGCGATCTCGGCAAAGCCTTCGCCGCCGTGCTCGTGCTCATCTACGTGCTGATGGTCGGATGGTTCCGCTCGTTCCGCACGCCGCTGATCGTGATGGCCGCGATCCCGTTTTCACTCGTCGGCATCCTCCCCGCGCACGGAATGCTCGGCGCGTTCTTCACCGCGACCTCGATGATCGGCTTCATGGCCGGAGCGGGCATCGTCGTCCGCAACTCGATCATCCTCGTGGATTTCATCGAACTCCGGCTCCGCGAGGGGATGCCGCTCGCCGAGGCGGTCGTCGATGCCGGAGCCGTGCGCTTCCGTCCGATGCTCCTCACCGCGATGGCCGTCGTCGTCGGCGCGGGAGTGATCCTCTTCGACCCGATCTTCCAGGGCCTCGCCATCTCGCTCATGGCCGGAGAAGTCGCCTCGCTCCTCATCAGCCGCATGGCCGTCCCGGTCCTCTACTTCATGGCCTATTCACCGGGCAAAGCCGCCGTTCAAAAACCCCTTTAGCCCGGATTCAACGATTTCCCACGCAGAGCCGCAGAGATCGCGGAGAAAAGCGGTTTTCGGGTTTAGGATTCAGGCTGGAAAATCCAAACCGCTTTCTGAAGGCGGAACAAGGGGGTACTCCCCGGCATGATACATTCGGATTCCGGGAATCGGCTCTTCCCAGAATGTCCTGAGACTTCTTCGCGCCTTCGTGTGAGCCTCCTGTTTTCCGAAAACGCCATGCGGTGGAGCACAATAAAAAAGTTTCACATTTTTGATTTTTATTCTTGCTACTCGAACATCGATTCGTAAACTCCTCCCTCCCGCGAGTCGTCGGGTGGACGCATTGCCACGTTAGCGTGGTTTTTTTGTCCCCCCAGATCAATCCAAGGGTTCGACGGGAAACTTTTTTGAAATGAACATGCACACCGACAACCACGCAACCGCCGTCTCCACGGAAGGTGCCGCCGCGGTTTGTCCGCAGCGAATTTGACCATGAGCGCGACTGTCCTTACCGCCGCCGATGCAGAGAAGGCGAAAATCCAACTGATCACCGAAGAAGCCAAAGGCCGGCAGGCCGTCCACGACGTCGTCGTCGCCATCCAGGCGGCCCGCCGCAGCGGCACCGCCTGCGCCAAGACCAAGGCCGAGGTCAACCTCTCGGGCCGCAAGCCCTGGCGGCAAAAGGGAACCGGGCGCGCCCGCGCCGGATATTTTTCCAGCCCCGTGTGGGTGGGTGGCGGCGCAGCCCACGGGCCGGTCCCCCGGGACTATACCAAAAACACGCCGAAAGCTGTCAAAAAACTCGCTCTCCGCAAAGCCCTCAGCGCCCGGATCCTCGACGGGGATGTTTTCCTCGTCGACCACTTCGCTGTTGCCGAGCCGAAAACCAAACTCTTCGTCGCCCTCCTCTCCGAAACCTCCGCCAAGGCCCGCAAAACGCTCATCGTCTCGACCGCGTTCGATGAAATCACGTTCAAGGCGGCCCGGAATGTCTCCAGCGCCCAGCTCACCCGGGCGGACGACGTGAATACGGAACAACTCCTCGCTTTCGACAAAATTGTCCTCACCAGGGACGCCCTCGAAAAACTCTCCGAAAGGCTCGCGTCATGAACGAAGTCCACGACCATATCCAATCCGTCATCCTGACCGAGAAGGCCACGCTCCTCTCGGAAAAGCTCAACAAATACGTCTTCCGCGTCAGCCCGGCCGCCAACAAGCTCCAGATCAAGCGCGCGATCGAAGTGATCTTCAAGAAGAAGGTCCTCGACGTGAACACCGCCAATTACGCCGGCAAGAAAAAGCGCGAGCGCAAGGCCGATTTCGGACGCCGACCGCATTGGAAAAAGGCCATCGTCACGCTCAAATCGGGCGAAAAACTCGACCTCGTCTAAGGAACTATCATGGCACTCAAGACTTTCAGACCTCTCACCCCTGCAAGCCGTTTCAAGGCCCTGCCGGATTTTGCCGAAATCACCAAGGACAAGCCGGAAAAGAAGCTCACCGAGGCGATCAAAAGGACCGGTGGCCGCAACAACCAGGGCCGCATGACCATGCGGCACCGCGGAGGGGGCCACAAGCGCCGTTACCGGGTCATCGATTTCAAGCGCTCGAAACGGGACGTCGTCGCCGAGGTCCTCGCCATCGAATACGACCCGAATCGCTCCGCCCGCCTCGCCCTGCTCCAATACACGGACGGCGAGAAAGCCTATATCCTTGCGCCCGTGGGCCTCGATGTCGGCGGAAAAATCACAGCCGGCGAAAAGGCGGATCCCTCGATCGGAAACGCTCTCCCGCTGAAGTCCATCCCCCTCGGTTCCTCCATCCACAACGTGGAACTCACTCCCGGACGCGGCGGGCAGATCATCCGCAGCGCCGGATCGGTCGCCGTGCTTGCAAACCGCGAAGGGGGCTTCGCCCTCGTGAAACTCGCTTCGGGCGAAATCCGAAAAATCAACGAGAACTGCTACGCGACCATGGGCCAGGTTGGAAACACCGACCACATGAATGTCTCCGCGGGCAAAGCCGGGCGCACCCGCTGGCTCGGACGCCGTCCCCATGTCCGCGGGATGGTCATGAACCCGGTGGATCACCCGATGGGCGGCGGCCAGGGCAAGAGCAAGGGCGGTGGCGGGCGCCACCATCCGATGTCCCCGTGGGGCCAGCTGGCCAAAGGGTTCAAGACCCGCCGCAAACACAAGCCTTCCGACACCTTCATCGTCCAGCGCCGCAAGGCCAAAGCGAAAAACTAAACATGGCACGCTCCCTAAAAAAAGGCCCGTTCGTCGAGTGGAAACTCCTCGACAAAATTGACCGGATGAACGACTCCGGCATCAAGAAACCGATCAAAACCTGGTCGCGCCGCAGCACGGTGACTCCCGACTTTGTCGGACACACCTTCAATGTCCACAATGGCAAGACGTTCATCCCGGTCTTTGTGACGGAGAACATGGTCGGCCACAAGTTGGGGGAATTTTCCCCGACCCGCATCTTCAAGAAACACGGTTCTCACACCGCAAAAGTGACCAAATAACCCATGAAAGTTGTCGCCACGGCGGCAGCGTTCATCGTCCTGCCGGGGATCTTCGGATCAACGGCCCAGGACAATCGCTCTTTGACAGATTTTGAATCAGTCCCTCTGGGGCAGGAAATTTCCGTTCCCGCTCCGGATGCGGCCGAACAGGGAAGCCTGGAGGAAAAGCTGGTGCTGGCGCGCACCTCGATCAAGGCGCTCACCGACAGCTTGGCGATGTCCAACAGTGAAGCCGAGGTCTTCAAGCGCCAGGCCGCCGAACTCCAGCTCAAACTGGATGCTTATGGGCTCGCCGGGCTCGACAGGGAACCGGAAAAAATCGAACAGCGCCTTCTGGCCGCGGTCCGCGACCTCCGTTTGCTCAAAAAGCAGAACGAGGATGCCGTGAACCAGCTGGTGAGGCTCTCGGAAAGCATCCAGATCCTCATCAAGACGACCGAGGGAATCCACCCGCAGGCGCGGATGGCCGTGGAAACCGAACTGCGGAAAACCAGCGAAATCCTCGGAACGCCGAATGCCGCCAAGGCGCAGAGCATCGAGGCAACGCTCTCGGACGGGATGGTGGTCGATACCAAGGAAGACCTTTCGCTCGTTGTCGCCAACATCGGCGCCAGGCACGGCGTCAAGGTCGGCATGCCGTTCCAAGTCTGGCGCGACAACCGCCGGATCGGAAACGTGCGCGTCGTGGATGTCAGGGACCGGATCTGTGGCGCAGTGATTCAAAATCTCGAATCGGAAAAAGAAACCGTGAAAACCGGCGACCGCCTCCGGGTGGATGCCAAACCATAAATTTTCAAACAACAACGACATGCAGGTAAAATCCATTTACAAGTTCGCGCGGATCTCCGCCTTCAAGGCGCGTGAGGTCACCCGTGAGATCCAGGGCCTTCCGGCGACGGATGCCTTGGACATCCTCCGCTTCACCCCGAAAAAGGCCGCTTTGCTCGTCATCAAAACGCTCAAAAGCGCGATCGCCAACGCGGAAAACAACAACAACCTCAACGCTGCGGACCTCGTTGTCCAGGAAGCCGTCGTGGGGGAGGGGCCGACGTTCAAGCGCTCGCAGCCAAAGGCCCGAGGAAGCGCCGGCCCGATCCGCAAGCGCACCAGCCACATCCGCATCACTCTCACCGACGAAGTCGAAATCAAACGCCGCGAACCCGCGGCAAAAACCAAAAAGCCCCGCTCCAAAAAAGCGGCCGCCAAACCGGCCCCCGCAGAGCCAGCCACAGAAACATCCGCCCCCGCCGCGGATTCCAAGGAGTAAATCATGGGACAAAAAGTCAACCCAATCGGATTCCGCCTCCCGCTCACCCGTGACTGGGGATCGCGCTGGTATGCCTCGCGCAAGGATTTTGCCGACTACCTTCTCACCGATGCCAGGATCCGGGAATCCCTCAAGAAGAAACTCAAGCAGGCCGCGGTCGCCCGCATCGTGATCGAACGCGCCTGGAACAGCCTGCGCGTCACGATCCACACGGCCCGCCCCGGGGTGGTCATCGGACGCCGCGGCTCGGAAATCGAAAACCTCACCAAAGAGGTCAGCGATCTCGCCGGCGGCAAATCGGTGAAGATCGACATCGTCGAAATCAAGAGCCCGGATCTCGACGCCCAACTGGTCGCCGAAAATGTCGCCTCCCAGCTCGAACGCCGCATTTCCTTCCGCCGCGCCATGAAGCGCGCGGTCCAAATTTCGATGGAGCAGGGCGCTCTGGGAATCAAGATCCGCTGCTCGGGCCGTCTCGGCGGCGCGGAAATCGCCCGCACCGAATGGTACCGCGAGGGAAAAGTTCCTCTCCACACTCTCCGCACCCCGATCGATTATGGCTTCACCGAAGCCATGACCGTCGCCGGAAAGATCGGCATCAAATGCTGGATCTGCAAGAAGCAGGAAGTCGTGGAAGCCGAAAAGGCCGAAGCCTCCCGCAAACCTGAACCCAAGGAATCGCTCGCGCCAACCGCCTGATCGAACATCCAATTTTAGAAGGGACCTGACATGCCATTGATGCCCAAACGCGTGAAGTATCGCAAGACCCAGCGGGGAAGCCGCAAGGGGCTCGCCTCGCGCAATATCCATATCGACTTCGGGGAATTCGGGCTCCAGACGCTGGAACGCGCCTGGATCACCAACACCCAGATCGAGGCCGCCCGCGTCGCGCTCACCCGCAACATGAAACGCAAGGGCAAACTCTGGATCCGGATCTTCCCCGACAAATCCGTCACCGCCCGCCCGCCGGAAACCCGCATGGGCAAAGGCAAAGGCCAGCCGGAATACTGGGTCGCCGTCGTGCGTCCCGGGAATATCCTCTTCGAACTCGACGGCGTCTCCGAGACCGTCGCCCGCGAATCCCTGCGCCTCGCGGCCAACAAACTGCCGGTTCGCACCCGTTTCATCGCCCGTCACCACGCCGGTTGATTCCCGCCATGAAGATCGCTGACATCCAAGAACTCACCGCCAAGGAACTTCTCTCCCGCAAGCGCGAGCTGCGCGAGGAAATCTTCAACCTTCGCGTGCAACAACAGAGCGGCCAGCTCGAGAAGCCCCACATGCTTCACGCTCTCCGCCGCAATATCGCCAGAATTGAAACCGTGCTCACCAAAAAGACACGGCCAACACCCGCCAAGTAAATGAGCGAAACCATCACCACTCCCGAAACCCCGTCCGTCCGCGCCCGCTCACTCCGGAAAACCCGTGTCGGCGAGGTTGTCTCCGACGCCATGGACAAGACCATCGTCGTCCGCACGGTCACCCGTGTGCCGCACCCCAAGTTCGGCAAGATCACCAAGCAGGTCTCGAAATTTCATGCCCACGACGAGAAAAACGAAGCCAAGGTCGGCGATCGCGTGAGCATCATGGAAACCCGTCCTCTCAGCCGCCAAAAACGCTGGCGCCTGGTCGAAATCCTCAAGCACTGATATGATCCAGCTCCGCTCCCGTATCGATGTGGCCGACAACACCGGCGCCCGCATGGCCACCATGATCGGCGTCATCGGCAAGGCCTCGCCCAACGCCCATGTCGGCGACATCATCACCGCCAACGTCAAGGAAGCCTCCTCCGGGGGGACCGTGAAGAAAGGCGACGTCGTCCGCGCCGTGGTCGTCCGCACCAAGCAACCCGTCCGCCGGGAGGATGGCTCCTACCTGCGCTTCGACAACAACGCGATCGTCATCATCGACAAGGACAGGAATCCGCGCGGCACCCGCATCTTCGGGCCTGTCGCCCGCGAGTTGCGCGAAAAGAATTTCATGAAAATCATCTCGCTGGCCCCGGAGGTCCTATGAGCAGACCCCATTTCCATGTCCGTCACGGCGACATCGTCCAGGTGATCTCCGGCAACCACAAAGGCGCCAGCGGCAAGGTCCTTCAAATCATCGCGGCCAAAAGCCAGGTGATCGTCGAAGGCGTCCGCATGATCAAGAAGCACCAGCGCAAAACCCAGGACCAGCCGAACGGCGCGATCATCGAGCGCGAAGGCCCGCTCCACATCTCGAACGTCAAACTGGTCGAAAAGGCCGCTTCCGACAAACCGGCCAAAAAGAAGGCCGCCTAAGCCATGACCCAGGAACCCGAACTTCTCATCGAATACAAAACGCGTGTCCTTCCCGCCCTGCGCGAAAAACACGGGTATAAAAACGTGAACGAGATCCCGAAGATCTCGAAGGTCGTTGTCAATACCTGCATCGGCTCCGCCCCGGATACGAAGGAGGCCCTCGAAATCGCGAAGACCGAGCTCACCACGATCACCGGGCAAAAGCCGGTCACGACCACCTCGAAGAAGGCGATCTCGAATTTCAAGCTCCGCGACAACCAGGCCATCGGCGCCAAGGTCACACTCCGCGGGCGCATCATGTATGAGTTCCTCGAGCGCCTGATCAAGACCGCCCTCCCGCGCATCCGCGACTTCCGCGGAGTCTCGACCCGCGCGTTCGACGGGAACGGAAATTACACGCTCGGCGTCTCCGACCAGTCGATCTTCCCGGAAATCGAGCTCGACCGCATCAAGAAGAACATCGGCTTCGACGTGACGATCGTCACGACGGCCGCCACCAACGAGGAGGCGAAGTCCCTCCTGAGCGAACTCGGCATGCCGTTCGCGGACAAAGCCAGGAAAGCCAAGGTCGCGGAAGCCGCCGCCTGAGGAACCACAAGACCATGAATGATCCCATCGCAGACCTTCTGACCCGGTTGCGCAACGCCACCGGCACCAAGAAATCCGAGTTCAAGATGCCCTATTCGAAGCTCAAGAGCGAAGTCGCCAAAATCCTCAAAAAGGAAGGCTACATCAGCGACTACGAGCTCGATACCACGGAAAAGCATCCCCAGCTGAAAATCCGCACCAAATTCATCAACAAAACCAGCGCCATCGCCGGTCTCAAGCGAGTCAGCCGTCCCGGCCTTCGCCGTTATGTGGGAGCGGGGGAAATCCCCCGCGTCCTCGGCGGCATGGGCATCGCGGTGCTCTCGACTCCGCGGGGGGTCCTCTCCGGCCAGGAAGCGCGCAAACAAAACGTCGGCGGCGAAGTGCTCGCCTACATCTGGTAACCATGTCACGTATCGGCAACAAAAAAATCACGCTTCCCGCGAAGGTGAAGGTCTCGGTCTCCGAGTCCGGATCTGTCGCTGTGGAAGGTCCCAAGGGAAAGCTCGCGTGGACGCTGCCGGCTCCCATCAAGGCCAAGGTCGAAGGCGCCGAACTGGCGCTCACCCGCCCCGGCGATTCCCGTCAGGAAAAGGCCCTGCACGGGCTCTCCCGCGCGCTCGTCGCCAACATGGTCACCGGCGTCAGCGAGGGCTTCAAGCGCGAGCTCGAAATCCAGGGCGTCGGCTTCAAGGCGGCCGTCCAAGGCAAAACCCTGAACCTCAGCCTCGGCAAGTCCCACCCCATCCTTTTCCCGATCCCGGCGGAAATCAAAATCACCGTCGCGGACAACACGAAAATCACCATCGAAGGCATCGACAACCACATCGTGGGCCAGTGCGCCGCCGATATCCGCGCATTTTATCCGCCGGAACCCTACAAGGGCAAAGGCGTGCGTTTCGTTGGCGAGCAAATCCGCCGCAAAGAAGGCAAAACCGTCCAATAAATCATGTCCGCCACCGACAAACGCCAACACCGCCACGCCCGCCTGCGCAAGAAAGTCACGGGATCCGCAGACCGTCCGCGTCTGGCCGTCCATTTTTCCGGACGCCACATCACCGCGCAGGTCATCGATGACGAGGCCGGAAAGACCATCGTCTCCGTCAACACCACCGAAGCGGATCTCCGCTCGGGCGCCAAGACACGCGCGAATGTCGAGGGGGCCCGGAAAGTCGGCAAACTCGTCGCGGAACGTGCCGCCTCCAAAAAAGTCACCAAGGTGGTCTTCGATCGCGGCGGCTTCAAATATCATGGCAAGGTCAAAGCCCTGGCCGATGCCGCCCGCGAAGGCGGATTCGAATTTTAATCAAAACACATCATGCCTCCGAAACCCAGAGATAGAAGGAATTCACGCTCGGACACTCCCAGCGAACCCAAGGAGACGACGGAGAAAGTCGTGTTCATCAACCGATGCGCCAAGGTCGTGAAAGGCGGACGCCGCTTCAGCTTCAGCGCGCTCATCGTCTCGGGCGACCACAAGGGCAAGGTCGGCGTCGGGTTCGGCAAGGCCAACGAAGTGAGCGAGGCGATCCGCAAAGCCACGGATGCCTCGAAGAAGCACATGGTCAGGATCGCGGTTCACGAAAACACGATCCCGCACCAGGTGCTCGGGGAATTCGGCGGCGGACGCGTCCTCCTTCGTCCCGCCTCTCCCGGAACCGGGGTCATCGCCGGCGGCGGCGTCCGTGCCGTCATCGAGGCGGTCGGCATCCGTGACGTCCTGGCCAAATCGCTCGGATCGAGCAACCATGCGAACGTCGTGCATGCGACCCTCGCGGCCCTGGCCCAGCTCCGCCCGAAAGAGGAAATTTTCCGCCTGCGCGGCAAGGCCATCCGTGCCAAAGCCGCGGTTGCGGAACCCGCCGTTGCCTGATCCCATGAGACTTCACGACCTGAAACCCAATCCCGGTGCCAAACACCGCCGCAAACGCCTCGGTATCGGCGAAAGTTCCGGCAAGGGAAAGACCTCCGGAAAAGGCCACAAAGGCCAGAAAGCCCGCTCGGGCGGATCGATTCGCCCGGGATTCGAGGGCGGCCAGATGCCGTTGTTCCGCCGCCTGCCAAAGCGGGGCTTCAACAACGCCGCCTTCAAAACCGTTTACGGGGTCGTCAACCTCGACTCGCTGGAAAAGAAGTTTTCCGCCGGGGATTCGGTGACCGAAGATTCCCTCCGCAAGGCGGGGCTTGTCAACGGCCGCTTCGACGGCGTCAAGATCCTTGGCCGCGGGGAAATCACCAAGGCCCTCCATGTCCTCGTCGATGAAGTCAGCGCTTCCGCCCGGGAAAAAATCGAGAAAGCCGGCGGAACGGTTGAGATCCCCCAGGCGGAAAAAGCAAAGTAACGCCACCGGAGCACATCAACCGCAGATGAACAGATTTCACAGATTTTTTACTGGCAGAACGCAGCTTGTGCCAACCTCTGTCCCGCATTCGACAGCCGGAGACCACAGGATCTCTGCCTTCTCCGTCTTGTCCTTGATCTGCGGGAATCCTGTCAATCTGCGGTTAACCCTTCTGCGGCACTCCGCATGATCGCCGCCTTCGCCAACATCTTCAAGATTCCTGAACTGCGCACGCGTGTGCTGTTCACCATGGCGATGATTGTTGTCGTGCGCGCCGGTTCGGCGATCACGGCCCCCGGCGTCAATGCCGATGTCCTCCGGCACTGGTTCCTGGACCGTGCCAACGCCGCTTCGACGGGAGGCGTGGCGGATCTCTTCAACCTGTTCAGCGGTGGAGCCCTCGCCAATTGCGCGATCTTTTCGCTCGGTGTGATGCCGTTCATCAGCGCCTCCATCATGATGCAGCTTCTCACGGCGGTGATCCCCCAGCTCGGGAAGCTCTCGCGCGAGGACGGCGGCCGCCAAAAGATCATGCAATACACCCGGTATGCGACGATCGGGCTTTGCGCCTTCCAAGCGTACCTGCTCGCCCGATCCTTCGAGAACCCGCTGCACAATCCCTTCCTGCCGGGGATCATGGAGACGATCAACCGGATGGGAGTCAACCTCGTGCCCTCTCCCGGCTTCGGATTCCAACTGACCATCATTCTGACAATGACCGCCGGAACGATGTTCCTGATGTGGGTCGGCGACCAGGTCACCGAGCGCGGCATCGGCAATGGTGTCTCCCTGATCATCACAATCGGCATCTTGGCCCAGCTTCCCGCCGGCTTGATCCAGGCCTGGAGAACCTTCGTGCCCGCGACCGCGGACTCGCAGTCCACCGTCAGCCCGGTCGTGCTCGTCCTCATGGTGGCGTTCCTGGTTTTCGTCGTGGCCGCCGTCATCGCGGTCACCCAGGCGCAGCGAAAAGTCAGCATCCAGTACGCGAAGCGCGTCGTCGGACGCAAAGTCTATGGGGGGCAAACCCAATACATGCCGCTCAAGATCAATTATGCCGGCGTCATGCCGATCATCTTCGCCCAGGCGATCCTGCTTTTCCCCTCGACCATTTTCAACATGGCCTTCCCCGGCCAGCGCTGGGCCCAGGAATTGTCCAATCTCCTCACCTATGGCTGGCTTCATTACGCGCTCTACGCCGTCATGATTTTCTTCTTCAGCTATTTTTGGGTGGCCACGCAGTTCCAGCCGGTCCAGATCGCGGACGATCTCAAAAAATACGGGGGCTTCATCCCCGGAGTCCGCCCCGGAAAGCCGACGGCGGATTTCCTCGATTACACGATGACGCGCCTGACATTTGCCGGGGCGGCCTTCCTCACGATCATCGCGGTCCTTCCGCAGATGCTCACCCAGGGCCTCAACGTGCCATACATGACCTCCCAGTTTTTCGGCGGCACCGGCCTCCTGATCATTGTCGGCGTCGTGCTCGACACGATGCGCCAGGTGGAGACCCACCTCCTCCAGCGCCACTACGACGGGTTCCTGCGCAAGGGGCGGATCCGCGGCGCGCGCGACCAACGTCCGCGGATGGGCTCGGGCAACCTTCTCAACGATCAGACACTCGTCTGGATGTATGCCGCTCTCGGCATCCTCATCATCGCAGGAGTGACCATTTATCTCGCGACGCACCAATAGTGCGCGCCCCGAAAAATTGAAGAACCGCATCGTCCTGCTCGGTCCGCCGGCCTCCGGAAAGGGCACGCAAGCCTCCCTCCTCGGGGCGGTCTTCGGCATCCCGCACGTCTCCACGGGAGCCATTGTGCGTCAGGAGCGCGCGAAGGGGACCGCCATCGGTGTCGAGGCGGACTCTTACGCGAGCCGCGGGCTGCTTTTTCCCGACGAGCTGGCGCTCCGGTTCGTCCGCCAGTGGCTGGGAACCCACTCCCGGTTTATCTTCGACGGATTCCCCCGCACCCTCGGGCAGGCGGTTGCCCTGCATTCGCTCCTCGAATCGAAATCCGTCGGGCTCCAGACCGTCTACCTTCTCGAACTCCCCGACGAGGAAGTCCGCATCCGGATGCTGGGACGCCTCACATGCCGCGACTGCGGCGCGGTTTTCAACGAGAGATTCCACAAGATTTCCGTGGAGGCGCCATGCCCGAAATGCGGGGGCGCGCTCGCCCGCAGGGAGGATGACACACTGGAGGCCCTCGACCAGCGCCTCGCCCAATATCACGAGTTCACCAAGCCGATCTCCAATTACTACGAGGCGGCCGGGCTTTTGAAGAAAGTCGATGTCCGGTTCGGCCGCGATGCGGTTTTCCAGCTTCTCTACAACGACCTGAGGGTGGACGCATGATCACCATCAAGCGTCCCCATGAAATCGAGAAGATGCGGCGCGCCGGAGAGTCCGCCGCCCAGATTCTCAACGAACTGGCCACCCGGATCGTACCCGGAGCGACGACCGGCGAGATCGACCACGCCGCTTCACAGCTCATGTCCGAAGCCGGAGTCCGCAGCGCTTTTCTCGGCTACCGGAAATTTCCAGGCCATATCTGCATCAGCCTCAACGAGGAGGTCGTGCATGGAATCGGTGGCCCCCGGAGAATCGCCTATGGCGACGTGGTGAAACTGGACGTGGGAATTGTCCGCGATGGCTGGATCGGAGACACCGCGATGTCGGTTCCCGTCGGAATTGTCGATCCCGAGATCGAGCGCCTCCTCAGGGTCACCGAGGAGATCCTCCAAGGCGCCGTGGATCTCGCCCGCCCCGCCAACCGGATCGGCGATATTTCGCACTACGTGGAATCCGAGGCCCAGAAAAACGGCTTCAGCGTCGTGCGCGAATTTGTCGGCCACGGAGTCGGCCGCCAAATGCACGAGGACCCGCAGGTTCCCAACTTCGGAAAACGCGGCACCGGACCCAGACTGAAGGCCGGAATGACGATCGCCATCGAGCCCATGATCAACATGGGCCGGGCGAAAGTCCGCGTCCTTGCGGACAAGTGGACCGCCGTCACCGAGGACGGCCTCCCCTCCGCCCATTTCGAGCACACGGTGCTGGTCACCGACAACCTGCCGGAAGTATTGACATGGCCAAGAAAGACGCTATTGAAGTAGAAGGTAAAGTTGTCGAGCTGCTCCCGAATACCATGT